>NZ_JPRS01000055.1 GCF_000738085.1 Cryobacterium sp. MLB-32 | reverse complement strand
ACAAAACCGGACAACGCAGTCCGATGGAGTGTGACGTTCTGAACCAGTGGAGGCAACAGCATGAGCGACGGCAACAACATAGTTCGAGCGGCCATTACCCAGGCCACCTGGACAGGGGACGAAGAGTCGATGATCGTGAAGCACGAGGGATTCGTGCGCAGCGCCGCAGAACAGGGCGCGCAGATCATCTGCTTTCAAGAGCTTTTTCACGGACCGTACTTCGGCATCGTGCAGGATTCCAAGTACTACGACTACGCACACCCGATTCCGGGGCCGCTGGTGGCGCGCTTCCAGAAACTCGCCGCCGAGCACAACATGGTTATCGTGCTGCCGGTCTACGAGGAGGACCAGCCCGGCGTGCTGTACAACACGGCCGTGGTGATCGACGCCGACGGCACCGTGCTTGGCAAGTACCGCAAGCACCACCTCCCTCACCTGCCGCAGTTCTGGGAGAAGTTCTACTTTCGTCCCGGCAACCTGGGCTACCCGGTCTTCGACACCAAGGTGGGCAAGGTGGGCGTCTACATTTGCTACGACCGACACTTCCCCGAGGGCTGGCGTGAGCTGGGCCTGAACGGTGCCGAGATCGTGTTCAACCCCTCGGCCACCAAGCCCGGGCTGTCGAACCGGCTCTGGGAACTCGAACAGCCCGCAGCGGCCGTCGCCAACCAGTACTACATCGGTGCGAACAACCGCATCGGCAACGAGTCGGATGAATTCGGCGACGAGGCCGTGACCTTTTACGGCAGCTCGTACTTCGTCGACCCGCAGGGCAACTATGTCGGCGACGTGGCCTCCACGGGCACGGAAGAGATCGTGATTCGTGACCTCGACCTCGGCCTGATCCGCCAGGTACGCAACTCGTGGCAGTTCTACCGGGACCGCCGCCCGGATTCCTACAAGAACATCACGGCGCCGTAATGTGCAGGGCCGTGAGGGTATCCACCCAGGTCTCGACAGGCTTGACCAGCGGGACGCAGAGGATGTCATGAAGACACTCATTAAGAACGGTACGGTCGTCAATTCCACGGGAAGCGCCCTCGCCGATGTGCTCATCGACGGCGAAACCATCGCCGCGGTGCTCTCGCCCGGGTCTCGGCTGCTGGGCTTCGACGTGGAGAACAATGTCGACACCGTGATCGACGCGCGGGGAAAATACGTGATCCCCGGCGGCATCGACGCCCACACGCACATGGAGATGCCCTTCGGAGGCACCCAGGCGAGCGACACCTTTGAGACCGGCACCCGGGCCGCGGCCTGGGGCGGCACCACGAGCATTGTGGATTTCGTTGTCCAGTACGCCGGCGAGAACGTGATCGATCAGTATCAGAAATGGCAGCAGAAGGCCGCCGGTGAGTGCGCGATCGACTACGGCTTCCACCAGATCCTCTCGGATGTGCAGGACTCCTCGCTCACCGCGATGGACGAACTCGTCGCCGAAGGGGTCTCGAGCTTCAAGCTGTTCATGGCCTACAAGGGCGTCTTCCTGAGCGATGACGGTCAGATCGTGAAGGCCATGCAGCGGGCCGCCACCAACGGCAGCATGATCATGATGCATGCCGAAAACGGCAGTGTGATCGACCTGCTCGTGCAGCAGGCTGTCGCCGCCGGAAACACGAGTCCGCTCAACCACGGCCTGACCAGGCCGTGGCAGGCCGAGGAGGAGGCCACGCACCGGGCAATCATGCTCGCCAATCTCACCGGCGCGCCCCTGTACATCGTGCACGTCTCCGCCAAGCAGGCGGTGGACCAGATCGCGCAGGCCCGGGACAACGGACAGAACGTGTTCGGGGAGACCTGCCCGCAGTACCTCTATCTTTCACTCGAAGACAACCTCGGCGCCCAGAGCGAAGAGTGGGGCAGCTTCGAAGGCGCGAAGTGGGTCTGTTCCACGCCGCTTCGGGCCAGGGCCGAGGGGCACCAGCACCACATGTGGCAGAGCCTGCGCACGAACGACATCCAAATGGTGTCGACCGATCACTGCCCCTTCTGCATGAAGGGCCAGAAAGACATGGGCCTGACGGACTTCTCCAAGATCCCCAACGGCATCGGCTCCGTCGAGCACCGCATGGACCTGCTCTACCAGGGCGTCGTCGACGGCAAGATCACCCTCGAGCGCTGGGTGGAGGTGTGCTCCACCACACCGGCGCGCATGTTCGGAATGTACGGGCGCAAGGGAGTGATTCAGCCCGGTGCCGACGGCGATGTCGTGATCTACGACCCGAACGGGCACACGTCCATCGGAATGCCGGAAACGGGAAAGCAGAAGACCCACCACATGAACATGGACTACTCCGCATGGGAAGGCTACGAGATCGACGGCCACGTGGACACCGTGCTCTCGCGCGGCAAGGTCGTCATCGACAACAACCAGTACCTCGGCACCAAGGGCGACGGCCGCTTCATCAAGCGCGGCCTGAGCCAGTACTTGATTTAGCAGCAGTCTGATTGAGGGGACGATATGGATTTCGGAGCAGTTCTTCAGACCAACCCGCCGTCGGCGCGCACCGTGCAATTGGCGAAACTCGCCGAGGCGCACGGCTTCAGCCACGTCTGGACCTTCGATTCGCACCTGCTCTGGCAGGAGCCGTATGTGATCTACAGCCGGATACTCGCGGAAACCAACCGCATCACGGTCGGGCCCATGGTGACCAACCCGGCCACCCGTGACTGGACCGTGACGGCGTCAACCTACGCGACGCTCAACGAGATGTACGGCAATCGCACGATCTGCGGCATCGGTCGCGGTGACTCTGCGGTGCGCACCACCAACGGGGCGCCCACCACACTGAAAACCCTGCGGGAGGCCGTTCACGTGATTCGTGAGCTCGCGAACTCCCGTTCCGTGGAGCACAACGGGGCTACTCTGCGATTCCCCTGGAGCACCGGTTCGAGCCTGGAGGTGTGGGTGGCAGCCTACGGACCGCTCGCCCTCAAGCTCGCGGGCGAGGTGGGCGACGGCTTCATTCTGCAGATGGCCGACCTCGACGTGGCCGAGTGGATGATCGCATCCGTGAGGGAGGCGGCCGCGAATGTCGGCCGCGACCCGCAGTCCATTAAATTCTGTGTGGCGGCACCGATGTACATCGGCGACGACTGGGCGCACATGCGCGACCAGTGCCGCTGGTTCGGCGGCATGGTGGGAAACCACGTGGCGGACATCGTGGCCAAGTACGGCACCGATTCGAAGGTGCCCAAGGCTCTCACGGACTACATCGCGGGTCGGGAGGGCTACGACTACAACGAACACGGCAAGGCGGGCAACAGCCACGCCGCCTTCGTACCCGATGAGATCGTGGACCGCTTCTGTCTGCTCGGCACCGCCGCGGACCACATCGAGAAGCTGCAGGCCCTGCAGAAGATCGGAGTCGATCAGTTCGCGGGCTACCTCCAGCATGACAACAAGGAGGAAACCCTGCGCGTCTACGGCGAAACCGTGATCCCCGCCATGGCCCAGCACATCGTGGCGACGTCGTGACCTCGCTGACATGACCCCCGCGCGTCGATCGGTGGTGCCGGTGCGTCGGCTGCTCCTCGGCGCCCTCGGAGTTGCGCTGCTCGCCCTGCTCTGGGAGACCTACACATTTCTCGGACCGGTCGACGGCGTCGTGCTCGGCGGGGTGACAGTGCTGCCGCGCACGAGCGATCTCGCCATGCCGCACCTGTGGGTGATGGCCGAGCGTATCGTGCAGCCGGTGACGGGTGCAGCATCCGCTGTTCCGCTGTGGCAGGCGGTGCTGTCGGCCGCGCTCTTCACCCTCGGCATCGCGGCCGTGGGTTGGCTCGTGGGGGTCACTGTCGGCCTCGGCCTCGCGCTGCTCATGCAGCGGTTCCGGATCGCTCAGTCGGCGGTGCTGCCGTGGATCATTCTGAGCCAGACCGTGCCCCTCATCGCGATCGCGCCACTCGTGCGGCGTTGGGGAGCGCAGATTCAGTTCGCCGATTTCAGCTGGGAGAGCTGGATGTCGGTGGCGCTGATCGCCTCCTACCTCGCCTTCTTCCCGGTGGCGGTTGGCGCGCTCCGCGGCCTCACGTCGCCGGAAGCCCACCACGTTGACCTGATGCACTGCTATGCCGCGGGCTGGTGGACAACCCTGTGGCGCCTGCGCCTGCCGGCCAGCGTCGGTTATCTGCTGCCGGCACTGCGGCTCGCCGCAGCCAGCGCCGTCATCGGCAGCGTGGTGGCGGAGGTGTCGATCGGGCTGCGCGGCGGAATCGGACGTCTCATCGTGGAGTACGCCGGTGCCGCGAGCAGTGACCCCGGCAAGCCCTGGGCGCCCATCTTCGGGTCCGTGCTGGTGGGTCTCGTGGCCGCGGGCTTCGTGGCGCTGCTCGGACTGTTCTTACGTCGTTTTCGCAGGGGAGAGGCTTCCGCATGAACCACGCTGTGAACCAGCCGGTGACCCAGGATGTGGCCTGTGCCGTTGAGGTGCGCGGGGTCGGCCGCGTTTTCGACGTACGGAAGGGGGCATCCGTCACCGCGCTCGAGGATGTGAGCCTCACCGTCGCCCCCGGAGAATTCGTGTCGCTGATCGGACCGAGCGGTTGCGGCAAGAGCACCCTGCTGCGCCTGATCGCCGATCTCGACACTCCCACCAGCGGCAGCATTGAGGTGTTCGGCAAGCCCGCCCGTCAGGCCCGGATCGATCAGGACTACGGCATCGCCTTCCAGCAGGCCGGATTGCTGCCGTGGCGCACGGTGGCCGGCAACATTGAGCTGCCGCTCGAACTGCACGGCATGGGAAAGACCGCGCGCCGGGCAAGGGCGACGGAACTCATCGCCCTTGTGGGCCTCACCGAATTCGCGAGCAGCTACCCCGACCAGCTCTCAGGAGGCATGCAGCAGCGCGTGGCCATCGCCCGCTCGCTCGCCGAACGACCGAGCCTGCTGCTGATGGACGAACCGTTCGGCGCGCTCGATGAGATGACCCGGGAGCGCATGCAGGACGAACTCGTGCGCATCTGCGCCGAGACGGGCGCCGCCGTGGTGTTCGTCACGCACTCGATTCCCGAGGCAGTGTTCCTCTCCGACCGGGTAGTGGTGCTGGAGCCTCGGCCCGGACGCATCCGTTCGGTGCTGAACGTCGGCCTCGGCGCGGCGGCCGCTCGCGGCGAAGACCTTCGTGAAGACGAGGGGTTCTTCCAGCTGGTCAGCCAGGTGCGAGAACTGTTGCACGGGGCGCCGGCCAGCGGTGTGCGCGGGGTCGAGACGCGATGACCGCCCGCAGACAGCGGATGTCGGCGCCGGTCGAAGCACTGCTGGCCCCGGTGCTTTTCGGGGTCGCCGCCATCCTGCTCTGGCAGGGCGCCGTGACCGCGCTCGCGATCAAGCCGTTCATCCTGCCGGGCCCGCTCGCGATCGGGGAGCAGTTCGGCGCCAACCTGCAGAATGTGCTCGACGGTATGGCCGTCACCGGACGCAATGCCCTGATCGGCCTCGTGATCGGCGCCGTGCTCGGGATCCTGCTTGCCGTGCTGTCGGCGCTGCTCGGCGTGTTCGATGAGATGGCGGCCCCGATCGTCGCCTCCATTGCGGTCGTGCCGATTGTGGCCCTGGCGCCGGTGCTCTATACGATGTTCGGTGCCGCCGCCGAAACTGCCCGGCAACTTGTGGCGGCGCTCGCCGTGTTCGTGCCGGTGTATTTCAACACGCTCAAGGGGCTGCGGCAGGTACCTCAGGTGCACCGCGACCTGATGCGAGCCACCGCGGCGTCGCGCTGGCAAGCCACCCGCACGGTCACGCTTCCCACCGCCCGGCCCTTCGTCTTCACCGGCCTGCGGATCGCCAGCTCCCTCGCCGTGATTTCTGCCCTGATCGCCGAGTATTTCGGCGGCCCTGTCGGCGGTCTCGGCAAGTCGATCACCTCGGCGGCGTCGAGCAGCAACTACCCCCTCGCCTGGGCGTTCGTGCTCGGGTCGATCCTGCTTGGCCTCACGTTCTATTGCGGCGCCCTCATCGTGGAGAAGCTGCTGACCCGCCGGCACGGCGGTTAGTTCAACCAGACACAACACAGCACCCGCACGGCACAGCACAGCATCCGCACCTATCCAGCACTGGAGGAAAAAATGAAACACAGCACACGATGGCTCGGTACGTTCGGAACCCTGGCCGCGGTCAGCGCGCTCGTGCTCACCGGATGCAGTGCCGGCGGCGATTCAGGAAACGCGTCGAGTGACACCCCGTCCGGCCTGACTCCGGTGACCCTGCAGCTGCAGTGGTCTGCCCAGGCCCAGTTCGCCGGCTACTACGCTGCTGTCGACCAGGGACTCTATGAGGCGGAGGGCCTCGATGTGACCATCGTGGAGGGTGGGCCCGACATCGTTCCGCAGGACGTGCTGGCCACCGGCGACGTGGACTACGCCATCTCCTGGGTGCCAAGGTGCTCGGCTCCATCGAACAGGGCGCGAACATCACCGATGTGGCGCAGATCTTCGAGCGCAGCGCCACCACCCAGATCTCGTTCAAGGACAAGAACATCACCAGCGCCGCCGACCTCGCGGGTAAGAATGTGGGCAGCTGGGGCTACGGCAACGAATGGGAGCTGTTCGCCGGCATGCAGAAGGCGGGCGTGGCCATCGGCGACATCAGCCTCGTGCAGCAGGCCTTCGACATGAACGCCTTTCTGTCGGGTGACATCGATGCCGCGCAGGCCATGACCTACAACGAATACGCCCAAGTACTGGAGACGGTGAATCCCGCTACGGGTGAGCTGTACCAGCCGGACGATCTCAACGTGATCGACTGGAACACCGAGGGCACGGCGATGCTTCAGGACGGCATCTGGGCCAACGCCGACAAGCTCGCGACCGATACGGACTACGCCGCCACCACGGTGAAGTTCATCAAGGCCTCGATCAACGGCTGGATCTACGCGGCGAACAACCCGGAGGAGGCCGCCGGCATCGTGACCGCCGCCGGTTCCGCGCTCCCGTCCGGCCACCAGCTGTGGATGACCAACGAGGTCAGCAAGTTGATCTGGCCGTCCACGAACGGTGTCGGACTGATCGACGAGGCCGCCTGGGCCAACACGGTGGACATCGCCATGAACACCCAGAACGAAACGGGCAGCACCATCATCACGGCGGCGCCGCCCACGACCGCGTACTCCAATGAATACGTACAGCAAGCGCTCGACGAACTCACGGCGGACGGCGTCGATGTGATGGGCGCCGACTGGACCCCGATCACCGTCACCCTGAAGGAGGGCGGCGAGTAAACATCCGTCTTTCGGTCGGGCGGCCGTGTCGAGAGAGCGGCCGCCCGGTCACCCACACAGAAAGAAGCACGCGCGTGAACGACACCACCACCCCCATACTCGGCCTGAATGAGCGCACCAGTGAGCTCGACCGTGCCCATGTTTTCCACTCCTGGTCCGCGCAGGGCGCGCTCAAGCCGCTGGTGATCGCCGGCGGCCTCGGCTGCCGCGTGTGGGACCACGACGGGCGCAGCTACCTCGACTTCTCGAGTCAGCTGGTCAACGTGAATATCGGCCACCAGCATCCGGCGGTCGTGAAGGCCATCGTGGAGCAGGCCAGTCTGCTCGCGACCATCGCACCGTCCACCGCCAATCTGGCCCGCGGCGAGGCGGCCTTGCGCATCGTGAACCGGGCACCGGAGGGCTTCAACAAGGTCTTCTTCACCAACGGGGGCGCGGATGCGAATGAGAACGCCATCCGCATGGCCCGCCTGCACACCGGCCGCGACAAGGTGCTCTCCACCTACCGCTCGTACCACGGCAACACCGGAGCGGCCGTCGTCGCGACCGGGGACTGGCGCCGGGTACCCAACGAATACGCCCGTGGACACGTGCACTTCTTCGGCCCCTTCCTCTACCGCAGCGAGTTCTGGGCGACGACCCCCGAGCAAGAGTCGGAGCGGGCACTGCGACACCTCGAGCGCGTGATCCAGAGTGAGGGATCGACGTCGATCGCCGCCGTTCTGCTCGAGACCGTTCCCGGCACGGCCGGCGTGATGCTGCCGCCGCCCGGTTACCTGGCCGGCGTGCGCGCGCTCTGCGATCGCTACGGCATCATGCTCATCCTCGACGAGGTGATGTGCGGCTTCGGGCGCACCGGGCGCTGGTTCGCCTTCGAGGGCTACGAGGTGACCCCCGACCTGATTACCTTCGCGAAGGGCGTGAACTCGGGGTACGTGCCGACCGGTGGTGTGCTGATCTCCGATTCGATCGCGGCCAGCTTCGACACCGCCGTGTTCCCCGGGGGCCTGACGTACAGTGGGCATCCGCTCGCCATGGCCTCGATCGTGGCGGCACTCGATGCGATGGACGATGAGGGCATCGTGGAAAACGCTGCTCGCATCGGACGCTCGGTGCTCGCGCCCGGGCTCGCCGCCCTCGCCGCGAGCCACCCGATCATCGGCGAGGTGCGCGGAGAGGGCGTGTTCTGGGCCCTTGAACTCGTCGCGGATCAGGACACACGCGAACCCGTGAGTGCGGCGGTGATGGCGCGCATCAAGACGGAACTTCTGGCCCGCGGCCTGCTGCCGTTCCTGATCGAGAACCGCATCCACGTGGTGCCGCCGTGTGTGGTGACCGACGCGGAAGTTTCCGAGGCCCTCGTGATCTACGACGAGGTGCTCTCCCTCGACCTGCTCCATTCCTGACCGACGATCCGACCGACGACCTGAAGGACTGCAATGACTATCGTGCTCAACCACTGGATCGGCGGCGCCGAGAGCGCCGCGACCTCCACCCGCACCGCACCGGTCTACAACCCGGCCACCGGCGCGGTCGCCAAGAACGTGCTGCTCGCCTCCGCCGCTGATGTCGACGCTGCCGTCGCCGTCGCGTCGGCAGCCTTCCCCGGCTGGCGGGACACCAGCCAGGCCAGGCGGCAGACCATCATGTTCGCCTTCCGCGAGCTGCTGAACGAGCGCAAGGGCGAGCTCGCCAACATCCTCACGGCCGAACACGGCAAGGTCACCTCCGACGCGCTCGGCGAGATCACCCGCGGCCTCGAGGTCGTCGAGTTCGCGCTCGGCATGCCGCACCTCTCCAAGGGCGAGTACTCCGAGAACGTCTCGACCGGTGTTGACGTGTACACGCTGCGCCAGCCGCTCGGCGTGGTGGGCATCATCAGCCCCTTCAACTTTCCGGCGATGGTTCCGCTGTGGTTCTTCCCGCTCGCCGTCGCCGCGGGCAACGCGGTGGTGCTCAAACCGAGCGAGAAGGACCCCTCCGCCGCCAATTGGATGGCCGCCCTCTTCACCGAGGCCGGGCTGCCCGACGGCGTCTTCAACGTTGTGCACGGCGATAAGGAGGCCGTCGACGCCCTGCTCGTGCATCCCGACGTGCAGGCCATCTCGTTCGTGGGCTCCACGCCGATCGCGCGCTACATCTACGAGACCGCCTCGGCTCACGGCAAGCGGGTGCAAGCCCTTGGCGGCGCAAAGAACCACATGCTGGTCCTGCCCGATGCCGACCTCGACCTGGCAGCGGATGCCGCAGTGAACGCCGGGTTCGGATCCGCCGGTGAGCGCTGCATGGCGATCAGCGTGGTCGTGGCGGTTGAACCGGTCGCCGATGAGCTGGTGGCGAAGATCACGGAGCGCATGAGCGGGCTGCGGGTCGGCGACGGCATGCGCGGCTGCGATATGGGCCCGCTGATCACCGAGGCCCACCGCGACAAGGTGGCGTCGTATATCGACCTCGCGGCGACGGACGGTGCGGATGTCGTGGTCGACGGACGCAACGTCGACGTCGACGGCGAGGCATCCGGTTTCTGGCTCGGCCCCACCCTGTTCGATCGGGTGAGTGTGGAGTCGAAGGTGTACATGGACGAGATCTTCGGCCCGGTGCTGTCGATCATTCGAGTGGCCAGCTACGCCGAGGGGCTCGCACTGATCAACGCCAGCCCGTATGGCAACGGCACGGCGATCTTCACGAACGACGGCGGCGCGGCCCGACGCTTCCAGAATGAGGTTCAGGTGGGAATGGTGGGCATCAACGTGCCGATCCCCGTGCCGGTGGCATCGCACTCTTTCGGCGGGTGGAAGAACTCGCTTTTCGGCGATGCCAAGGCCTACGGCGCGGCCGGGATCGCCTTTTTCACGCGCGAGAAGGCCGTCACGAGCCGCTGGCTCGACCCGAGCCACGGAGGGATCAACCTCGGGTTCCCCCAGCATGACTGACGCGCCGAACGCCTAGCGCCGCACGAGTGCGAGCCCTCTTTCTGCCCCTCGTCGGGGGTGCGGAGGGGGCTTGACGCTTGCCCGTAAAAGGACGACCTTGGTTTCACCATCATTCGGGATGGCCACAGCGGAGGCAGATTCATGACAAAAGTATGGAGGAAGACCGCGATCCTGGCGGTACTGCTCATGGCAACGAGCGGCGCACTGGTCGCCTGTTCCACGTCAGGTGGCGGAGGAACAAGCACATCCAGTTCGGACGTGGTCAAGATCGGACTACTCCTGCCGGAGTCGAAGACGA
>NZ_JPRS01000054.1 GCF_000738085.1 Cryobacterium sp. MLB-32 | reverse complement strand
TGCACAACTTCGGTGCTCAGGTGTAATAGAATTCATGAGTTGCCCTTCTTCGCAAGAGGAAGGGACGCATGGTGGGTATAGCTCAGTTGGCAGAGCGCCTGGTTGTGGTCCAGGAGGTCGCGGGTTCAATCCCCGTTACTCACCCCAATGATTTATCAGCAGTAGCGTGAATGTATGGTCCGTGACATCAGTGTTCCGGTTCGTAGTCGGATGCTGCAGCTTGACGCGTCCGAATTCGAACGTCTCGTGGTGGATGAGCTCGATCTCTTGCCAGACGAGATGATTGACGGTCTCGACAACATTATTTTCGTCGTCGAAGACCGACCCGAAGATGGCACGCTGGACATCCTCGGACTCTATGACGGAGTCGCACTCACGGAACGCGGACAGTATGGTTTCGGGGAGATGCCCGACCGAATCGTGGTCTACCGGGAGCCCCTGCTGGCGATTTGCCACGACTTCGACGAACTCCGCGACCAGATCCACGTGACTCTTGTGCACGAAATCGCCCACTTCTACGGCATTGACGACGACAGGCTGCACGAGCTCGGCTGGAGTTAGAGCACCGCGGGTTAGCCTTGACCCATGAGCACATTTCGTCCCGGCAGATTCATCGGTGTGCTGGTCGGAACCGTGGCTATCCTGGCGGTCGGCGTCTATGGGCCCGCAACGCTGCTCGGTCCCCTCCCCGCCGCGACCGCGACGCTTCTCCCCGCACCCACTGCCTCCGGCACGGTGAGCCCTCCGGTACTTCCGGTCGCCGGCACGAGCGCCGTCTCCGCCTTGACCGTATCCGATTCCGGAGCGCTTGAGGCTCCGGTGACGCCGCTCGCGCCCATTGCCGCCGGTGGCACCGCCGATCCGCTCCCGCTGGCCTCCATTGCCAAGGTCATCACGGCCCTGGTCGTTCTCGACGAGAAACCGCTTGCTGCCGGTGAGCCAGGACCGGCCGTTACCCTCACCACGGCCGATTACCAGAGCTATCTCGACTACACAGCGGTCGGCGCTCGCACCGTGACGGTTTTCCAGGGCGAGGTCTGGAGCGAGCAGGAACTGTTGCAGGCGATGTTGCTCGGATCGAGCAACAACCACGCCGACACGATCGCCCGGTGGGCCTTCGGCTCCATCGATGCATACGTCACGGCTGCCACGGCCTGGCTCGCGAAGGCGGGACTGTCCGACACGAGCGTCGTCGACGCAACCGGTCTGCACGACGCGAGCGTCGGCACGGGCACGGACCTCGCGGCCGTCGCCGGCCTCGCCGCCGGGAGCCCGGTGATCTCGGAGATCCTGGCGAGCCCCGCGTCCGCCCTCGCCGGCCGACGCGGTGTCGACAACACGACCGCGTACCTGCCCGAGGAGGGCATCACCGGCATCTCGCGCAGCTACACGGATGCCGCCGGCGTGTGCTTCCTGTTTACCGCACGGATCGATGACGGCGACCGGACCTTTGCTTTCTCGGGTGCGATCGTCGGTGAGCCCGACTATGACACCCTCACTGCCGATCTCGTCGCGCTGATGGACAGCGCTCGCGCTGGCGTGGGCGACCTCCCCGTGCTTCGACAAGGCGATAAGTATGTGAATTTCCAGACCGTCTGGGGACCGTCCGCCTCCGGCGTCGTGGGCGTGTCCAAAACCCGCTTTGCGTGGCAGGCAGCGGCGACGACCACTCCGGACATCACACTCGACCCGGTCGTCGACGGCCGAGAGGGCAAGGTCATCGGCCATATCGCGGTGTCCGGGACAGCCGGCGAAGCATCATCCTCTCTCAAGCTCGACTCCACGATCAGTGCCCCCGGGCCTGGATGGCGGCTCACACATCCCATTCCCCTGATCGAGGCCCTGCTCGACTCTCGCGGCTAAGGCGGCAGCGTCAGCGTCAGCGTCAGCGTCAGCGTCAGCGGGACCTCAGCAGAATGGTCGCGCGCCCTTTCGGTTGCTCCCGGGCGCAGTAGGCCACCCACTCGGTCTGCCACTGGTCCCAGTGCTCCCGAAAAAGGTCGCCATCGCGGGCGAGGGCGCGTCCCTTGCGCAACGCATCATCGGCATCGAGCCACACCCGCACGTCGCTGAGGGCCTCGGTGCCCGCGAAGAGTGCGCCGCAGCCCTCCACTATCAAGGGACGGTCTGTCGGCACGGCTGTCCAGTCCGCGGTGCGTCCGGTGGACCAGTCGAAGCGTTGCCAGGCCGCCGAACGCCCCCGCCGGCGCGGTTCGAGAACGTGGGATCGCAGGTGCGCAATGGCTGAATCGAGGCCATCCCAGCCCGGATAGATGTCGTCGAGCCGCACGAGCGTGGGGACGGCCTCGCCCGGCCAGGCTCGCCGCAGCGAATCGGCGAGCGTGCTCTTGCCCGCGCCGCTGGGACCATCGACGAGCACGACCGAATTCGGCCGAGCGATGGTCACGGCCAGCAGGATCGGGTCGAGCAACTCAGGCGAGGACAAAGCTCCACGTTCCCGCCCAGACCGCCACCGCGATGGCCAACCCCGCAATAACGACGCCGAGTGCGATGAGGGCCACATCGGCGGCACCGAAGAGGGACTCCCGCGCCCAGGTGCGCGGCTCATCAGAGCCGAAGCCGCGGGCTTCCATGGCGGTCGCGAGTTTGCTCCCCCGCCGCACCGAGATCACCAGAAGCGCGAAGGCTGGACCGACGAAGCGCCGGAAAGCGCCGGCGACTCCCCCGCCGTCTCCGACCCCACGCGCACGACGCGCACGAGTGAGGGAACGCCAGTCCTCGATGAACATCCCGACAAGCCGCAGGCCGGCCAGCCCCCCGAGCACGAATCGTGCCGGAAGCCGAAGCACCTGAGCGAGCCCGTCGGCAAGGTCCGTGGGATCCGTCGTGGCCAGCAGCACGATACCCGGCAGCCCGATGGCGAGAACGCGCAGGCCGATCGCCAGGCCGAGAGCCGCTGATCCCTCCGTCACGCTGATGAAACCGAACTGCCATAGGGTTGTCCCGGAATCCTGACCGTAGAGCACGGTCGTGACGGATGCCAGCGGTGCCGCAATCCATACCGGTGCGGTGCGCAGCCAGAATTGCCTCGCGCTCAGCCCTGCCCAGCCCAGCAGGATGCTCTCCAGCAGAAGAGCGACCCCCGCGGAAACCCAATCGATCGACAGGAGCAGCGCGCAGCTCACGATCAGGGCGACAGCCAGCTTCGCAACGGGATTCAGCCGCGCGACCGCACTCGGTCGAATGAGGGGTGTCAGCATGCTCATGAGGCCACGGCCAGCCCCTGCGGTGCGGCCGCGAGCGCGTAGTTCACGTCGGCGAGCACCTCGACGAACTTCTCGTCGTGAGTAACCGCCACCAGGGCCGTCCCCCCATCGAGAAGTTCGGCGAGAAGCAGTACGAGTTCCTGCCACGTCCGAGAATCCTGGCCGAAAGTCGGTTCGTCCAGAACCAGCACGCGAGGACGTGTGGCCAAAACTGTCGCCACGGAGAGTCGGCGTTTTTCCCCTCCGGAGAGGGTGAACGGGTTCGCATCCGCCAGGTGGTCGAGACGCAGGCGCTGCATCAATTCGTCGACCCGTGCCCGCTGATCGGTGACTCCCAGACCCAGGGCGCGCGGGCCGATGAGAAGATCATCCCGTACCGTTGCGGCCAGAAACTGATGCTCCGGGTCCTGGAAAACGGTACCGATCCGGGTGAGCAGCTGCCGTGAACGCCAGCGGAACGGTTCTGGCCCGATTCCTTCCGCCAGCGCCTCTGCCGCCCGCAGACGGCCGGCTGCCGGCGACAGAAGGCCCGCGAGCGTGAGTGCCAAGGTGGATTTTCCGGCGCCGTTCGGCCCGGTCACCGCGGTGGCAACGCCCGCGTGCACGTCGAGGGTGAGATCGCTCGCGACAACGGAGGCCTTGCGCCGCGCGAAAGGGATGCGCCCGACCGCGAGCACATCGGCGCTGAGCAGGAGCTCGGGCGCTGCAGTCGAGGAGTGGCTCGCTCGCACGGGTTCGCTGAGTGCCATATGGGGCACCCACACGCCGGCACGGGACAACCGTTCGCCCTCCCGGGCAAGAATCTGGTCGGTCGGGCCGTCGGCCAGCACACCGCCGGCGGGATCGAGAACGATCACCCGGTCGACGACGTTCTGCCAGACGGCCACGCGGTGTTCGATCACCACGAGGGTCGCCCCGGACCGGTCGAGGCCCCGCACCACCGCATCGCGCACCTCGATCACTCCGGCGGGGTCCAAATTCGCGGTCGGCTCGTCAAGGAGCAACAGCCCGGGTTCCATCGCGAGAACACCGGCCAAGGCCAGACGTTGCTTCTGCCCGCCGCTCAGAGCGGATGTCGGATGGTCCAGGGGCAGATCGAGGCCGACGGCGGCGAGGGCCGCGCGTACCCGGGGCCAAATCTCGGCACGAGGTACGGCGAGATTCTCGCAGCCGAACGCCACATCGTCACCGATGCGCGCGAGCACCACCTGCGAATCCGGGTCCTGCAACACGAGGCCGACCCGGCCCCGTGCATCGGCCGCACGACGACCGTCGATCAGAAGTTCACCGGTGGAATCCCCGTCTTCCTCGTCGCCCAGCACCCCGGCGAGAGCGTGGATGAGGGTGCTCTTGCCTGCACCGCTCGCGCCCAGCAGCAGTACCCGCTCCCCCGGAGCGATGTCAAGGTCGAGCGCGGAAACCGCCGACTTCCGGCGTCCGGCGTGGCGCCAGCCCCACCCCCGTGCGGTTACGCGCGCCGCGGCAGGTCGGCCGGGCCGACTGGTGTGTGCGGGCATCCGCTACCGCGCTGCGATGTCGACGACGCGCGCGTCCCGGCCGCTCGCGAACCGACTCAGGGCTCCTGTGCGAGCGAGACCGCGCACCGCCAGCCAGGACAGGAATCCGGCCAGCACCGTGCCGGACACGACAGCGGACACGAAGTACACGACCTTGTATCCGAAATCGAGCGCGACGTAGCTCGTGAACGTCGTGTCGAGCAGACCGACCGCGACCCCCGCACCCGCGCCGGCCAGCAACGCCACGCCCAGGCGGAAGTTGGCGTAGAAGAACAACGCCAGGATGATTTCAGCGCCCAGTCCTTCGACGACTCCCCAGATCAGGGTGGAGAACCCCCACTGCGTGCCGATCAGCATCGACACGACCGCAGCAATGACCTCGGTGTAGAGCGCGGCCCCGGGCTTGCGGATGACCAGGCCCCCGAGCACGCCGGCGAAGAGCCAACCACCGGCGAGCAGCCCTTCGAGCCCGGGCGTGAACGCGAGGATACCGCTGAGCGGCGACCAGGCGAGGCCCCAGGCCCAGAAGATGACGCCGCTGGCGACGCCGATGACGCTGGCCACGACGATGTCCACAACCCGCCACCGAAAGTTGCGAGGCGATCGGGGCGTGGCTGTTGTGGCGCCAAGGATGGTGGGTGTTGCGTGCATTGGTCGTGCCCTTTCCGTAGATGCCCACGTCGACTGACGCGTGCAGGTGGGCACGGGTACGAGAAGTCTCCCTGCGTCGGCATGACCCGCATCAGGTTCGACGGTCGAAGCTCTACAGCTTCCTCTCAGCCCGGTTCACCGGACTCCCGTGTTCGCCCCCAGTCTAACGGGACGCCTAGACTCACGGAATGAGGTTCTGTGCATGAGCGTCGTGATTGTGCTCGTCGGCGCGGCGTTGATGCTGCTGATGATGCGCGCCGCACTGATGCGCCGCCGGCGCATCGCGCGAGGCTTGCCCGTGCACGGGCCGTGGCGCTGGCCAGACCGGCTGCGTCGGCGGTCACGCGGGAAAGGACCGGCTACGCCACGACGAGGCTGACTATTTCTTCAGTACCCGGATGATGTGGGACAGGGCGTGGCCGGTCACCAGGATGAAGGGCACGGCCGCAGCGACCAGCGCAATGACGTTGGGCTCGAAGCGCACGGTCCCGGCCGATTTCACGTAGGCACCGATCGGCACGGACGCCCCGCCCCCGCCGCCGCCGGAGCCTTGCTCTCCCGCGTCCCCGCCGCCGAAGCCGTACCAGGCCAAAGCCACGGGGATCAGTGTCACGCCGTCGATCTGCACGGGGTCGCCGTAGGCCGCCTTGACACCGGCGGAACGGAATGTGTCTGCAAGCTTTTCGGGAAGGCTAGTCATCCCCATAGGCTACCCCTTCGTCACTGTTCCCGCGTTGGTTTGAACAGCGACGCCGGTCGTACCGTGCCACGGCCGAAGCGTGCGGTCACCGTATCCACGGCCAGCTCTGCACCGCGCCAGTCTTCGTCCGGATCCCAGAGGGCAAGACCCTGGCTGTCCGCATCCGATAGCTGCTCCATCCGCACCCCGATCAGCCGGACGCGGATGCCGTTCACCGCGAGAACGTCGAAGGCAGCCACAGCTTCGTCATAGATGCGTCGCCCCACATTGGTCGATTCCGCGAGCGTGCGTGACCGGGTCACGGTACTGAAGTCGGTGTAACGCAATTTGAGAACCACCCGCCGACCGACGATCCCTGCCTGTCGCAAACGCACGGCCACGGCATGGGATTGTCGCAGCAGTTCGCTGTGCAGCTCCGCCACATCCGTCACATCATGTTCAAAGGTGACCTCGTGTCCAACGCTCTTCTCCTCACGCTCGATGGTGACGGCCCGCGGGTCCCTCGCCCAGGACAGCTCATGTAGTTTGCGCCCGGATGCCTCGCCCAGCGAACGTTGCAGGACCGGCAGAGGGGTCGCTGCGATGTCCCCGATGGTGCGCAGTCCCAAGCGCACGAGCGCCTCCTCTGTCGTGGCGCCTACTCCCCACATGGCTTTCACGGGTAGCGGATGAAGAAACGCGAGGGTGTCCTCTGCCGGCACCACCAGCAGCCCGTTGGGTTTCGCCAGGCCGGAGGCGAGCTTGGCGATAAATTTCGTGGAGGCGGCGCCAACCGAGCAGACCAGGCCCGTCTCGGCGAACACGCGGGCTCGGATCTGTTCTCCGATGACCGCGGGAGAACCGTGTAAACGCCGAGCGCCCGCCACGTCCAAAAACGCTTCATCGATGCCGAGCCGCTCCACGAGCGGGGTCACGTCGTCGAAGATGCTCATGACCAGGTCCGAGTAGTGCTTGTAGGCGCTCATGTGAGGTTCCAGCACCACGGCCGAGGGGCATTTGCGCAGGGCGAGCGCCATCGGCATCGCCGAGTTGATCCCAAACCGGCGCGCGATGTAGTTGGCGGCCGTGACGACAGAGCGCCCCGAACGGTGCCCCACAATCACGGGTTGGTGCACAAACTCCGGATGGTCGAGCAGCTCGACGGACACGAAGAATGCATCAAGATCCACATGCAGGATGGTCGCGGTTGAGTCGTCCACCGGAGTGGTCGTGACCTGCCGCTCGCTCCCATCCTGCTTGCCCATTCACAAACTCTAACCCGCGATCGGGCCCCTCGTGTAGCGCAGAAAGCGGTATTCGAGTCCTGTTTCTGAGACGTGCCAACCCTGCTCCGGATGGGCGCGGCTGATGCTCCAGCCGGACCGAATCTCGGGCGCTCTCGTATCCCCCACGACATCGGCGTTGATCTCGGTGACCTCGAGCACGTCGGCACGCTCGAATGCCTGATCGAAGACCTCGCGCCCACCGATAACCCACACTTCGCGCCCCTCGGCGGCAGCGAAAGCGTCGTCGAGGGTAGTGACGGACAGAGCACCCACCGGCATCAGGTCTGGTGCACGGGTCAGCACGATGTTCAACCGTGCCGGCAAGGGCCGAAACCGGTCGGGCAGCGCGTCCCAGGTCTTGCGTCCCATGAGCACCGCGCCGCCCAGGGTGAGTGCGCGAAAGCGGGCCAGGTCTTCCGGCAGGCTCCACGGCAACACACCCCCTGCGCCGATCAGTCCGTTCCGACTCTGCGCCCACACGAGCGTGACCGTCATCGCCAGAACCTAACCGAGGCTCGTGCCGAAGGCGAGACCCAGGAGATAGGTCACGCCGGCGGCCGCGAGGCCGATGGCAAGCTGGCGCAGCGCACGACGGAGCGGCGGACCGCCAGAAAGCAAGCCCACGACCGCACCGGTGGCGAGCAGGGCGATTCCCACGAGTACGGTGGCGAGCACAATCGCCGACAGGCCGCTCATCCCGAACAGGTAGGGCAGGACGGGCAGCAGGGCACCTGACGCGAAGAAGCAGAAGCTGGAGGAGGCAGCCCCGATTCCGGTTCCCACTGCCTCGTGCTCGTCTACGGGCGGCATGACCGCTCGGGTATCAGCGGCCTCGAACGGATGGGTCGCCACCTCGGCCGTGCGCAGCACCTGTTTGGCGTGCAACTCGGCCTTCTCGGGTGACATTCCCCGGGCACGGTACACGAGGGTCAGCTCATTGGCCTCGAGGTCGAGGCTGGTCAGCACGCTCTTCGCGGTCGTCGTCGGGCTCGACGCCTCCAGCAGCTCCCGCTGGGAACGCACCGATACGTATTCGCCGGCACCCATCGAGAGCGCTCCCGCGAGGAGTCCGGCCAGCCCCGTGAACAGAATCGTGGCGGCCGGCACCCCCGTTGCACCGATTCCCAGAACAAGGGCCAGGTTGCTGACCAGACCGTCGTTGACGCCAAAGACGGCCGCCCGAAAGCTTCCGGACAATCGCTTGCGGCCGCGGGCAGCTAATCCGCGCACGACCTCTTCGTGGATCCGCTCATCGGCCGCCATGGCGCCTGTCGCGTCGTGGTCTTTGTCATACGGCGAGCGTGATTCGGCGCGTTGCGCCAGGGCGAGCACGAACACGGATCCGAATCTGCGCGCCAGAAAACCGAGCAGGCGAGTGCGGATCGCACCGTTCCTCTTCGGCCCTACCTGATCGCCGAGCATCCGGCGCCAGTGCGCCTCGTGTCGTCCCTCCGCCTCAGCGAGGCTGAGGAGGATTGCACGCTCCTCGCCCGCCCTCCGCGCGGCGAGATCGCGATACACCGCAGCCTCGGCGAGCTCGTCGGCCAGGTACTGGCGCCAACGCCGAAGCTCGGACGGCGTCGGCACCCGCCGGGTTTCCACATCGTTCATGATTCGGGTGCCACTTCCAGAAAACTCTGCGGAATTTTCGCCGAGTCGTGCGGTCCCGAACCATCAAGCCCGTAGAACGGCTCCTCAAACGCCACTTCCCAGACCGCTTCACGCACGGCTGTCGGCACGTAGAACGACGAGCCGTTGAGCTCTCCGGGTGCCACGATCACGCCGATCGGATCGTCAACGAAGGAATCCGGGAACCGGGTCCGGTCGAGCCGCACGATGACCTGCACGCCGACGCCGAAGATGACCGGTGCGGCCTCCGGGTCGCGTTTCTTCCACATGCCTACTCGCTCGTTTCGACCGAGACGGCGCGTTCAAGCACGAGCTCCCGAACCCGGGCGGCGTCTGCCTGGCCCTTCATGGCCTTCATCACCGCACCGATCACTGCGCCGGCCGCCTGCACCTTGCCGTCGCGGATCTTGGCGAGCACGTCGGGCTGACTCAGGAGAGCGGAGTCGATGGCGCTGATGAGAGCACCATCATCGGAGACGACCGCGAGTCCCCGCTTCTCCACGACCTCGGCGGGAGTGCCCTCACCGGCGATGACGCCCTCGAGCACCTGACGGGCCAGTCGGTCCGTCAGAGTTCCCGCGTCGACCAGTTCGATCAGGGCAGCGAGCTGGGCCGGCTGCACCAGCGACTCGGCACTGACACCCGCGGCGTTCGCGAGCCGCGCGATCTCGCCGGTCCACCACTTGCGGGCGGACTGGGCGGACGCCCCGGCGGCGACTGTGGCCTCGACGGCATCCATCAGATCGGAGTTCACCACGTCCTGGAACTCCAGGTTGGCGAATCCCCAGGCTGCCTGCAGACGCTTGCGCCGGGCAGCCGGAGGCTCGGGCAGGGTCAGTCGAAGCTCTTCGACCCATTCCCGAGACGGTGCCATCGGCACGAGGTCAGGCTCCGGGAAATAGCGGTAGTCGTCGGCGTCGCTCTTGGGGCGACCGGCCGACGTGACACCGGTGTCTTCGTGCCAGTGGCGGGTTTCCTGGGTGATCGTGCCCCCGGCATGCAAAACGGCGGCCTGACGCTGGATCTCATAGCGAACCGCGCGCTCGACGGAGCGCAGTGAGTTCACGTTCTTGGTCTCGGTGCGCGTGCCGAGCACGCCGGAACCACGGAGACGAAGGGAGACGTTCGCGTCACAGCGAATGTTGCCCTCTTCCATCCGCGCGTTGCTCACGCCGAGGGCCTTGGCGATTTCACGGACGGCCGCCACGTAGGTGCGCCCAATTTCGGGGGCGTCATGCTCGGCACCCTCGATCATCTGCGTGACGATCTCCACGAGCGGCACGCCGCCGCGGTTGTAATCGACGAGGGAGTAGTCGGCACCCTGGATGCGTCCGGTGGACCCGCCGACATGGGTGAGCTTTCCCGCATCGTCTTCCATGTGGGCGCGTTCGATCTCGACCGTGACGACTCGTCCGCTTTCCAGCTCGATCGTCAGCGACCCGTCGTAACAGATCGGATCGTCGTACTGGCTCGTCTGAAAGTTCTTCGCCGTGTCGGGATAGAAGTAGTTCTTGCGGGCGAACCGGGAGTGCTCGGCGATCTCGCACCCGAGGGCGAGGCCCAAGCGGATGCTGGATTCAATCGCCTGTTGGTTCACCTGAGGCAGCCCCCCCGGCAGGCCCAGGCAGGTCGGGCACGTGTTCGTGTTGGCTCCGGAACCGAACTCGTTGGCGCACCCGCAGAACATTTTGGTCTTGGTGTTGAGCTCAACGTGTACCTCGAAGCCGAGCACCGGCTCGTACAGCTCGAGGGCCGTGTCGAAGTCCATCAATGCGGCCTTCTTCATCAGACGGCTCCCTCTGTGATCGCGGAAATTGCCGGGCTCGGCGCGAGCACCGGTGCCTGGTCGAGCATGGTGTGTCCCCAGGCGGCCTCAAGCAGCGCCTCGATAGCGGCACCGACGGTGTAGAGCCGCGCATCCGCCTTGGCCGGGGCCATGATCTGCAGGCCGACCGGGAGGCCGTCTTCGGGCGCAAGGCCGATGGGCAGGCTCATCCCGGGCACTCCGGCAAGGTTGGCCGGGATGGTGGTCACGTCGTTGAGGTACATGGCCATCGGGTCGTCGAGCTTCTCACCGAATTTGAACGCGGTGGTCGGTGCACTCGGTGACACCAGCACGTCGACCTGGGCGAAGGCCGCCTCGAAGTCGCGCTGGATGAGCGTACGCACCTTCTGCGCGCTGCCGTAATACGCGTCGTAGTAGCCCGTGCTCAAGGCGTACGTGCCGAGAATTATGCGGCGCTTGACCTCCGGGCCGAAACCCGCCTCTCGGGTTGCGGCCATAACACGCTCGCTGGTGAGTGACCCGTCGGCCGGGTTGACCCGGATTCCGAAACGCACGGAGTCGAATCGGGCAAGGTTGCTCGATGCCTCCGCGGGCAGGATCAGGTAATACGCCGCGACAGCGTACTCAAAGTTCGGTGCGGAGACCTCCACGATTTCGGCGCCGGCGGCGGCCATCAGGGCGAGGGTCTCGATGAAGCGCTGGCTGACGCCGGCCTGGAACCCGTCGCCGGACAGTTCCTTGATCACGCCCACCCGAACGCCCTTCAGCGCGCCGTCGTTAAGGCCGGCGCGCGCGGCGGCGGCCATCGACGGCCAGGTCTCGGACAGCGACGTCGAGTCGAGCGGGTCGTGGCCGCCGATGACATCGTGCAGCAGGGCCGCGTCGTAAACCGTGCGGGAGACCGGTCCCACCTGGTCCAGTGAGGAGGCGAGGGCGATGGCCCCGTATCGGGACACGCCGCCGTAGGTCGGCTTGACGCCGACGGATCCGGTGACAGCAGCAGGCTGGCGAATCGAGCCTCCGGTGTCGCTGCCGAGAGCCAGGGGCGCTTCAAAGGCACTGACGGCAGCCGCCGATCCGCCTCCGGACCCGCCGGGGATGCGGTCACGGTCCCACGGGTTACGTGTCACACCGTAGGCCGAGTGCTCCGTGGAGGAACCCATCGCAAACTCGTCCATGTTGGTCTTGCCGAGCGGAACGAGGCCGGCCGCGCGCAGTCGCGCCACAACCGTCGCGTCGTAGGGCGGGATCCAGCCCTCCAGAATTCTGGAACCGGCGGTTGTCGGCATGTCCCGGGTGGCCAGAACATCCTTGATCGCGATCGGCACGCCGGCGAGCGGCCCCAGTACGTCACCGGCGGCGCGCTGCGCGTCGATGCGGGCGGCCGTGGTCAGGGCCTCATCCGCGGCAACGTGCAGGAAAGCGTGGAGGTCGGTGTCCACTGCCGCGATGCGGTCGAGGTGGGCGCGTGTGGCTTCCACGGAGCTGACCGAACCATCGGCGAGCAGGGTGCTGAGGGCGGCAGCCGAGAGCTTGATGAGATCGGTCATGGTCACTCTCCGTCCAGGATTGCGGGTACGCGGAATTTGTCGCCGTCGCGGTCGGGCGCACCCGACAGCGCCTGTTCGATCGTGAGCGAGGGCACCACAACGTCGGCGCGGAAGACGTTGGTCAGCGGCAGCGGGTGACTCGTGGCGGGGATATCAGCGGTGGCGACCTGCGACACCTTTTCGACGGAGGCGACGATCTGGCCCAGGTCGTGGGTGAGACTCGTGATCTCCTCGGGGCTGAGGTCGATCCGGGCAAGGCTTGCCAAGTGGGCAACCTGCTCGGCCGTGATTTCAGACATGGAACTCCGATTGTTTATAGACGTGGATGTCTAATTCTATTCGGAGGCGTTGATGGCCAGCGCCGAGTTGCGTGTTCCGATCAGCGCCATATTATGCAGGGACTCGCTTCCCGGCGTGAAATAGTCGTTGTGACCCCATGATTTATTCAATGCACGGCCGGTTATCGCGTCGGTCCCACCGTCGACGCCGAGTGTGTGGGCGCCGTACGCCTCGGTGCCGGGGTCGCTCCCGAAGAATCCGCTGTTGACCGCAGGGTCCCAGTCCGCCTCGCCCACGAAGACGTTGCCGTCGGCCACATCGAGCCGGTCGATGGATTGCACGGAGCTGCCGGGAGACCCGACCACCACGAGCGCATCAACCTCGACAGACCCGCGGGCGAGCGCCTCCAGCGAGACCAGGGTTCCGTACGAGTGCGCGAAGACGGACAGGTACGGTTGGTGGTCTCCACGGCTGGAGCGGATGCCTTTCCAGGAGTCCTCAAGAAAGTCGGCTCCGACCTCGGCCCGATCGAGGCCGCCGACGCTGAACAGGCTCGGCGTCTTGTATCCGATCCACGCGATGGTGGCGACGCTCGGGAGCGGCGTGTCGGTAGCGGCTGCACGCTCCCTCAATACCGTCTGCTGCTCGTAGTACAGGTCTTCTGCCGTGTTAGACCAGTTGACAAGTTGTTCCTGTACGCCGTAGTTCATTCCCGGCACGAGGTAGCTGACGAAATCGGCCGTATCCGGGTCCCCGAGAGCGATCGCGGCTCGCCCTCCGTCGGCGGGGTCGAGGAGCACGAGAGTGCGGGCGGGTGCCGCACAGGGGGGCAGAAGTGCCTGCTCGATCTGCTTCAGGACCGACAATTCGCTATTCAGCTCCGAGCGTGACGTACGGTCCTGCGCGTCGGCGAGCAGGCTGGTCACGGACGAGACCGACTCGCGGAGGTAACGCTCGTTGGCTTGACCGCGTTGCACAAGAGGAACGCCGTCCAGGTTGCCCACGAGCTGCGGAACGTCGGCGACCAGTTCGTGCCGCGCCGCGTCATCAAGTGACTGCCACCAGCCGGTGACCGCCGTAGCCGCCGGCGGTGCCGCCAGGATCGTGTCAATGTGTGTCGGGTTCGCGGCCACGAAGGCCACGAGCTCGGCCGGCGTCAGCCGGGACAGCCCGTCGAGTGCGGCGATTCCCGACGCGGCGCGGCCGGCCACCACATCAGCGTCAATGGTCTGCGATGTGCGGGACTCGGTGGACACCTGGAGCCACAGGGGAACGGCGCGGGCCTCGATGCTGTGGTCCACGGTGCTGGAACCGGCCGCGGACTGCACACTCACGGTCACAAATTCGGGCGCACCTGAGGTCTCCGCCGCGCCCCCCAAGGCCAGCGAAATCAGGACCGTCACCATGTCGTACAGCGTTACATCCCCTCACCCATACCGCTGCGCTGCGCGGCCACCGGCCGCACATATATATATCGATATCAGCATATCGGCGACTCGGGCCAAAAAAGAAGTCCCGCTACCCCTATTTGAGTGCCGGGGGCCTAAAGTGTGGCCTATTTTGCGTTTTGGGTCAGGAAATGACCCCTGGCGTCACAGCGCGGGGGCCCTCTGCAAGCAAAAGTCGGAATTCATCCGCATCCAGAATGCGGATGCCGAGCCCCTCGGCTTTGGCGAGTTTCGAGCCGGCGCCCGGTCCTGCTGCGACGTAATCGGTGTTCTTCGACACGCTTGACGCGCTCTTGCCGCCCGCGGCGATGATGGCCTCCTGCGCTCCCTCACGCGTAAAGCCCTCCAGCGAGCCCGTGGCCACGACGGTCAGGCCCGACAACACTCCCCCGGCGGTCTCCGCCGCGCCGGGACCCGGATGGCCCGGAGTGGAAAACTGCACGCCCGCCGCGGTCCACCGGTCAACGATGTCGACGTGCCAATCGACCTGAAACCAGTCGAGTACGGCCTCGGCGATGATGCCGCCGACACCATCGACCTCGGCCAGTTCCTCGCGGGTTGCCGTGCGAATGGCCGAAAGTGAGCCGAAGTGGTTCGCCAGAGCGCGGGCGGCGACCGGGCCGACATGACGGATGTTGAGGCTCACCAAAATACGCCACAGCGGCTTGGTCCTGGCCTTGTCGATCTCGGCCAAGAGTTTGAGCGCGCTCGACGACGGCTGGGGACCGGTGCGTCCCTGCTTCTTCTCGGCGGCAGTGGGGCTGCGCTGGAACGGCATCCGCTGCCGGGCCGTGCCGTCGTCGTCTTCCTTCGGCAGGCCCGTTTCGGCGTCTCGCACAACCACCTGGATCGGCAGCAGATCGGCCAGTTGCAGGTCGAACAGGCCGGCTTCGGTGGGGAGGGGCGGATCGGCCGGCACGGTCGGCTGGGTGAGCGCAGCCGCGGCGACCTCGCCCAAAACCTCAATGTCGAGCCCGCCGCGGCTGCCGATGTGTTCGACCCGACCGCGCACCTGTGCGGGACAGCTGCGCGCGTTGGGGCAGCGCAGGTCGATGTCGCCCTCCTTCGCGGGCGCGAGCGGGGTGCCGCACTCGGGGCAGTTGCTCGGCATCACGAACTCGCGTTCGGTTCCGTCACGCAGCTCCACGACAGGGCCCAGCACCTCGGGAATGACGTCGCCGGCCTTGCGCAGAACGATGGTGTCACCGATCAGAATGCCCTTGGCCCTGACCACGTCCTGGTTGTGCAATGTTGCCTGGCGCACCTCGGAGCCGGCCACGCGCACCTTGTCCATCACCGCGAAAGGTGTTGCCCGACCGGTTCGCCCCACGCTCACCACGATGTCGCGCAGCTTCGTGTTGACCTGCTCCGGCGGGTATTTGTAGGCGATCGCCCACCGGGGGGCCCGGTTGGTGGCGCCGAGCTCGGCGTGCAGTTCGAGTTCGTCGATCTTGATGACGATTCCGTCGATTTCGTGCGAGACGCGTGCCCGATTCTCGCCGTAGTACTCGATGAAGTCGGCCGCCTCGGTCTTGCTGCGCGTCACCCGGAAATACTCGCTGGTGGGCAAGCCCCAACCAGCGAGAATGGCGTAGACCTCCGACTGTTCACTCGCGGCCGGCCGTTCCCACGCTCCGATACCGTGCACGAGCATGCGCAGACGCCCCAGCCTGGCCTTCATCAGCCCCAGCTGTGCGGGCGTCTTCGTCGAGGCCTTCTGGCGCAGGGATCCACTCGCGGCGTTGCGGGCGTTCGCGAACACGCGTTCGCCTGCCTTCACCTGATCGGCATTGAGTTCGGCGAAGGATCGCACGGGAAAGAACACCTCCCCGCGCACCTCCATGAGCGGCGGGTGGCCGGTCCCGGCCAGCCGCCGGGGAATGCCGGGGACGAATTCAATGTTCTCGGTGACGTCTTCGCCGACCACGCCGTCGCCGCGGGTGGCGGCGGTCACGAGCACGCCGTTCTCGTACCGCAGGTTGATCGCGAGACCGTCGATCTTGAGTTCGCACAGGTAGTGCACGGAACGCCCGGAATCGCGCTCGGCCTTGTCCGCCCAGTCCAGAAACTCCGGCACCGAGAACACGTTGTCGAGGCTGAGCATCCGTTCGGCATGCTGCACGGGATCGAACAGGGTCGTTTCGGCTCGGCCGCCCACCGTCTGGGTGGGGCTGTCCTGACTCTGCAGCTCGGGGAAGAGCCGCTCGAGTTCCTCGAGGCGCCGCACGAGCGCATCGTACTCGGCGTCCGCGATCGCCGGCTGGTTGCGATCGTAGTAGGCGTCCCGTGCGGCGAGAATTCGTTCGGTGAGAGTGGCTGACTCCTCAGCCGCTGCGTGCAGCGATTCGGCTGCGGACTCAGTCATGAATCAATTCCGCCATGATTCAGCTCCGGCGTCAAGCGAGTGCGGCGGGGACAGTGCTGTCCGACAGACCAGGAGCGGGAACGGCACTCACGGGAACGGCACTCACCGTGCGGTCGATCGTGCACTGGCCCAGCACCCGCGTGCCCATGTAGATGACCGCTGTCTGTCCCGGCGCCACGCCGGTGAGTGGCGCGTGCGGCGTGATCATGAATTCGACCCTCTCGCCGTCACGAACGACCTGGGCCACAGCCGGCACGGGATCGGCGTGCGCGCGAATCTGCACATGGCACTCGAAGGGAATTTCGGGGTTGACCGGGGCAAGCCCGGCCCACGTGTACGAGTTCCCGGCGATTTCTTTCACCGCGAGCGCTTCCTTGGGCCCGACAACGACTGTGTTGGTGATCGGGCGCACCTCGAGGACGAAGCGGGGCTTGCCGTCTGAGGCAGGAGTGCCGATGGACAGGCCCTTGCGCTGACCGACGGTGAAGGCGACCGCCCCATCGTGCTCGCCCAGCTTCGTGCCCTCGCGGTCGAGAATGTCGCCGGTGGCCGGGGCGACGCGCTCGGCGAGCCAGCCGCGGGTGTCTCCGTCCGGGATGAAACAGATGTCGTAGGAGTCCGGCTTGTTCGCCACCGAAAAACCGCGCTCGGCCGCTTCGGCGCGCACCTCGGCCTTGGACGGCGTGGCCCCCAACGGGAACATGGAATGCTGCACCTGGTCGGCCGTGAGAACGCCGAGCACGTAGGACTGGTCCTTGGCCCAGGCAGCAGCGCGGTGCAATTCCTTGTTGCCATCGATGTCCGTGACGATGCTCGCATAGTGACCGGTACAGACCGCGTCGAAGCCGAGGTCGATGGCCTTTTCGAGGAGGGCCGCGAACTTGATCTTCTCGTTGCAGCGCATGCACGGGTTCGGCGTGCGGCCGGCGGCATATTCCTCGATGAAGTTGTCGACCACATCGAGCTTGAAGCGCTCGGAGAAGTCCCACACGTAGTAGGGAATTCCGATGATGTTGGCGGCCCGCTGGGCATCCATCGAATCCTCGACCGTGCAGCATCCACGGCTGCCCGTGCGCAGCGTCCCCGGCATTCGACTGAGGGCCAGGTGAACCCCAACCACCTCATGCCCTGCCTCGACCGCGCGGGCTGCGGCCACGGCGGAATCTACACCGCCACTCATCGCTGCTAAAACCTTCACCGATTAAGTGTAATCACCCGCGGCAGCGGCGTCGAACTAGCTCCCCGGCACCCGGTCGGCCATTCCGGCACGTGCGGCCTGCGCGTGTGCGGCGGGAAGTGCCGCGAGCAGCGCCGCAACATCCGCTTCCGTGGTCGTGTGACCGAGCGTGATACGCAGGGCACCCCGCGACTCAACCTCCGTGCGGCCCATGGCTCGCAGCACATGGGAGGGCTCTGGCACGCCGGCCTGGCACGCCGACCCGGTCGACACCGATATTCCGGCGACATCCAGGAGAAACAGCAGGGAATCGCCCTCACAACCCGGAAAGCTGAAGTGCGCATTGCCCGGCAGCCTGCCGCCGGGACTCGTGTCTCCGTTGACGATCGCGGAGGGAACCAGGCGCGTCACTCCAGCGATCACGGTGTCGCGCAACGCCGCGAGCCGCGTGTTTTCGTCCGCGAGGCCCGCACCGAACGCGGAAGCGGCCACGGCGAACGACACCGCAGCCGCCACATCCTGAGTGCCGCTCCGCACCTGGCGTTGCTGGCCTCCGCCGTGAAGCAGGGGCACCACGACGGCCGAGCGCCCGAGGATGAGTGCGCCGATGCCCACCGGGCCGCCGATCTTGTGGGCGGAGACGCTCATCGCGCTGACTCCGACTCGACTCCACGCCGCGAAATCCAACGGAAGGTGACCGTAGGCCGACACGGCGTCGACGTGAACCGGGATCCCGTGGCCCGCGGCGAGCGCGGCGATGTCGGCAACCGGCTGAATGGTGCCGACCTCATTATTAGCGGCGATCACCGTGACCAGCGCCACGTCGAGGGGATTTCGCGCTATCGCCGCCTCCAGGGCATCGAGATCGATGCGTCCCACGGCATCGAGAGGGATCCATTCGAGCAGGGCCCCATCGTGTTGATGGAGCCACTCCGCGCTGTCGAGGGTGGCGTGGTGCTCTCCCTCGGCAACGAGAACACGCCGCCTCGGCGCCCTGGCCCAGAAGAGTCCCTTGACGGCCAGGTTGATCGCCTCCGTCCCGCTTGCGGTGAAGATGACTTCGATCGGATCGCAGCCCACGCTCGCGGCCACCCGCTCACGGGCCTCCTCCAACATCCGTTTGGCGTTCTGACCCTGACTGTGCACGGATGCCGGGTTGCCCACGACCCCCAAAGCATCGGCGTAGGCGCTGATCGCCTCGGGCAGCATGGGCGTGGTGGCCGCGTGGTCGAGGTATACGACCATCGGGTGCCTCTTTTCTCCTCTGGATGCGTGGGTGACGGTCCGTCTGTGGTTGGAACGCACTCTCACACTGATTACTCTAGATTGCATGACTCACGCCGACCCTCTGCGCAATCTCGGCGTACGAATTTCCTCCACGGGCGGTGAGCTCCGCGTCTGGTCCCAGACCGCAGAGGCCATCGACCTCTGCATCTTTGATCACACCGACCCCAACTGGATCATCAAGAATATTCCGATGACCAAAGACGTCCATGATGTCTGGTCGGCGAAATCCCGCACCCTGTCTCCCGGCCGCCGCTACGGCATCCGGGTGTCCGGTCCTGCCGGTGCGCGACATTCCTTCCACCCGGAAACCACCCTCCTCGAACCCTACTCCCGCGGGCTGGTGCGCGTGGGGGCCGACCGGTGGCAATCCTTCGTCGTCGATGACAGCTTCGACTGGGCGGACTCGCGGAAGCCCGCCGTTCCGTTGGACCACACCGTGATCTACGAGGCTCACGTGCGCGGCATCAGCCGTCTCAACAAGAAGATCCCCGCGGCGTTGCGGGGAACCTACGCCGGGCTGGCGCACGAATCGACCATTGATTACCTCACGGACCTCGGCGTCACGTCCGTCGAGCTCCTGCCCGTTCAGGCATTCGTCTCGGAACAACGGCTTATCAAACAGGGCCTCATCAACTACTGGGGTTACAACACCCTCAACTTTTTCTCCCCCCACGCGGACTACGCCACCCAAGCCGCCCAATCGGCCGGACCCGATGCGGTGTTGCGCGAGTTCAAAAGCATGGTCAAAGCGCTCCATGACGCCGGTCTCGAGGTGATCATGGACGTGGTCTACAACCACACGGCCGAAGAGGGGCCGAACGGGCCCGTCACCAGCCTGCGCGGTATCGACAACTCCAACTACTACCGACAGACCGCAGACGGCCAGTACATCGACGTTACCGGGTGCGGCAACACCGTCAACTTCGGCCACGATGTTCCCCGTCGCCTCGTGATGGATTCCCTCCGCTATTGGGCGAACGAGGTTCAGATCGACGGCTTCCGGTTCGATCTTGCCGTGGCTCTGGGACGTGACGGGGGTGTCGTCTATGACCCGCAGCATCCGCTGCTCACGGGCATCCGCGACGATCCGGAACTCGCGGGTGTCAAACTCATCGCCGAGCCCTGGGATGTGGGCCAGGGCGGCTGGCAAACCGGTAACTTCGCCGATGGCTGGACGGAGTGGAATGACCGCTACCGCGACCGGATGCGCGATTTCTGGCTGGGAGATATCCGCAGCATGCGCTATTCGGGCTCCGCCGGGAGTGGCATCGGTCGTTTCGCGACACGGGTCGCCGGCTCGTCGAACACGTTCTCGACCGATCGCGGACCACTCGCCTCCCTGAACTTCATCACCGCCCACGACGGTTTCACCCTCGCCGACCTCACCGCCTACGACACGAAGCACAACCTGGGTAACGGGGAGTCCAATCGCGACGGAACCGGCAATAACAACTCGTTCAACCATGGCGTCGAGGGTCCCACGCGGGACGTGACGATTCTGAGGACTCGTCGCAAGGCCATGCGCAATATGTTGGGGACTCTGTTGCTGTCCGCCGGAATTCCGATGATCACGGCCGGCGACGAGTTCGGCCGCAGCCAGCGCGGCAACAACAACGCCTATTGCCAGGACAGCGAGCTCACGTGGCTGAACTGGGATTTCGACGATTGGCAGGCCGACCTGCACCGCGTCAGCCGCAGGCTTCTCGAGCTGCGGCGGGACAACCCTGCCCTGCGTCCGGTGCGGTTCGGTCGTTTCGGAGAATCAACCTTGAGCGCGAGCCAGCTGGACTGGTATAACGGCGCGGGCGAATCGATGTCCCACGACGACTGGAATTCTCCGGAGGCCCGCACCCTGCAGTACATGGCCGCGAGCACGCCGGAGCACGAGGACTTCAACCGCATCTTGCTGGTGGTGCACGCCCGTGAGCAGGATGCCACGGTCATCCTGCCCCGTCACGCCGGGGTGGGAGCGTACACGCTGCTCTGGGACTCGAGCCACGACGACCTGCGCGATGCGGTGATCGAGCATAAACCCGGTGCGTCGCTGCAGATGACCGGCGCCTCCATGCAGTTGCTTCGTGCGCACGACGCGGTGAAGCCACCGACCCGGAAGCGCGCGCGCAAGGCATGAACAGAGGGTCCGGGCCTTCCGGCCCGAACCCTCTGCATTCGCGTCGGTGCGCTCCTAGGTCGCGATCGCGACGAGGCCCATCTCCGCGGGGCTGATCAGCAGGGCGTTACGGGGCACGACCCGCACCGTGTACCCGAACGCACCGGATCGGTCAAGTTCGACGGTCCCGGTGAAGAGGGTAGGTGACCCTCCGCTCGCCGCTTCGACCATGTCGGCCAGGTCCAGCGGAGACGACGGCACGAGTGCCTGGCTCTGGGTGTCGCGCAGTTCATCCCCGCCGTAGCTCTTGCCATAGACGACCTCGACGGTCACATCGGTGGGGAGCAGCCCATTGAGTTGCACGTGGGCGCGCAGATGCAGCTCATCGCCGACCTGAGGCACGACGCTCACTCCTCCGGACTCCACGTGCGTCACGGCCACGGCCGGCCACTTGGACACGACCTTGCCCTTCCATGCCGCCAGTTCACGCGCGGCGCGGTAATTGTTCGTGGACATCAGGCGCTCGTAGTGACCCGCCGGGCGATAGAGACGATCCACGTACTGTCGGACCATGCGGTCGGCACTCAGCTCAGGGGAAAGCGTGGCGAGGGTGTGCCGGATGTTGCCGACCCACCGCTCGGGCACGTCGTCGGCATTGCGGTCGTAGAACGTGGGAGCGACCTGGTGTTCGATCAGATCGTAGAGGGCTTCCGCCTCGATACGGTCGCGTTCGCCCGCATCGCCGGCCGCATCGGCCGACGGAATCGCCCAGCCGTTCTTGCCGTCGTAGTATTCCGGCCACCAGCCGTCGAGAATGGACAGGTTGAGCGCGCCATTCAGGGCTGCCTTCATACCGGACGTGCCACAGGCTTCGAGCGGACGCAACGGATTGTTGAGCCACACGTCCGTTCCCGGATACATCAACTGCGCCATGGCGATGTTGTAGTCGGGCAGGAAAGCGATCCGTGTGCGCAGGGCAGGGTCCGCCGCGAACTGCACGATCTTCTGGATGAGGCGCTTGCCCTCCTCGTCGGCGGGATGGGACTTGCCGGCGATGACGATCTGGATCGGACGATCGGGATCGAGCAGCAGAGCACGCAGACGTTCCGGGTCGTGCAGCATGAGCGTGAGTCGCTTGTAGGTGGGCACCCGCCGGGCGAAACCAATGGTGAGCACGTTGGGATCGAAGACACGGCTGATCCAGGCTGGCGGAAGGCCGCCGGGATTCTGGTCGCGCCAGGCGTTGGTGAGGCGACGACGGGCATCCTCAACGAATTGCAGCCGCATCTGGCCACGAACCGACCAGAGGTCCTGGTCGGATACCTCTGGCGAGCGCCAGTCAGCCGTGGACGTGTCGCTGGATCCGAGCCGATTTTGGGCCAGAGCCATCAGCGCGGGATCCGTCCAGCTGGGGGCATGCACCCCGTTGGTGATCGAACCGATCGGCACCTCCGCCGCGTCGAACCCGGGCCAGAGACCGCTGAACATGCGACGGCTGACCTCGCCATGGAGTGCTGACACCCCGTTCGCGTGCTGGCCGAGCCTGAGTCCCATGATTGCCATGTTGAAGACCTCGGGGGAACCGCCCTCGTAGTTTTCCGCACCGAGCGCGAGCAGATCGTCCACGGCAACGCCGGGAAGGAGGTCGGTTTCGAAATACCTGCGCACGAGGGGACGCTCGAACCGGTCGATCCCCGCGGCAACGGGGGTGTGCGTGGTGAAGACCGTGCCGGCGCGGGCGACCTGCAGCGCTTCCTGAAAAGTGAGGCCTTCGCCGATCAGGCTCGAGATGCGCTCGAGCCCGAGGAATCCAGCGTGGCCTTCGTTGGTGTGGAACACCTCAGGCTCCGGGTGCCCGCTCAGCGTGCTCCAGATCTTGACGGCACGGGCACCGCCGATTCCGAGGAGCAGTTCCTGGAGAAGACGGTGCTCGCCGCCCCCGCCATAGAGACGGTCAGTGACGAGCCGAAGGTCGTCGGGGTTCTGCGGGATATCGGTATCGAGCAGCAGCAAGCGGATGCGGCCGACCTGCGCCTGCCAGACACGGGCGTGGAGGGTGCGGTCATCGGGCAACGCGAGCGACACCTGCACGGCAGTGCCATCGGCGCGACGAAGCACCGACAGGGGAAGGCCATCGGGGTCGAGTAAGGGATAGCTCTCCATCTGCCAGCCGTCGGGCGAGATCGCCTGGCTGAAGTAGCCGGCGCGATAGAACAGCCCCACACCGATAAGGGGCACGCCCAGATCGGATGCGCTCTTGAGATGGTCGCCGGCCAAGATACCCAGACCGCCGGAGTACTGCGGGAGCGCCGCAGCGATGCCGAACTCCGGGGAGAAGTAGGCGATGGCCGCGGGCTTCTCCCCCTTGAGTCCCTGGTACCAGCGAGGCTTCTCGAGGTAGTCGCGCAGATCACCGCGGATCGCGTCGACACGCGCGACGTAGTCCACGTCCGCGGCCAGATCTTCGAGGCGTCCCGGGTCCACCGCCCCGAGGAGAGCGACGGGATCGGTACCGATCTCGCGCCACAGCTCGGGAGCAATGTGTTCGAAAAGTTGACGGGTGGGCTCGTGCCAGGACCATCGCAAGTTGCCAGCTAGCTCTTCAAGAGCAGCAAGCGCCTCGGGCAGTACGGCACGGACGGTAAATTTGCGTATCGCCTTCACGAGTAACACCATAAGGGTGCCGTGTGTCGGTTGTGTAACCGATGCGGAGCGCAATCGACTTTTTTTCACGCTACGGTCATGTTGTGGCAAAGACAGCAGGATCCAAAGACCTTCCGCAGGCGCAGCGCGTCGCACCGGCACCGATGCGCGTCGGTCGAATTCCCGTGCTCGATCTCTCTCCCCAACTGAACGACAATATGTGGCCGGCCCGTGCCTTCGCCGGTGAGGTCGTTCCCTTTGGGGCAACGGCCTTCCGCGAAGGGCATGATCTCATCGGCGTTTCGCTGTACCTCGTTGCCCCCGACGGCACCGAGACGGTGCATCCGATGACACTCGCCGCGCCCGGCACTGACCGGTGGAAAGTTGATGTTCTGCTGCCGACTCAGGGCCGCTGGACGTATCGGCTGCGCGCCTATTCAGATGACCTCGCAACGTGGGCGCACAACGCGGAGATCAAGATTCCCGCCGGCATTGACGTGGACCTGATGTTTCTCATCGGGGAAGAGCTGCTGACGTCCGCAGCCAGGGACACGTCGCGAACGGCCCCGGAGCGCCGCGTTTTACAGGCTGCGGCCACGACCGTGGCTGATACTGCGAAGCCGATCGCCCTTCGCCTCGGTGCTCTCGAGTCCGACAAGCTTCGCGCCGCCCTGCACGCCCACCCCATCGCGAGTCTCGAATCGTTCTCGTCCGAACGGACCGTCATCGTCGAACGAACTCGCGCGGGTGTCGGCTCCTGGTACGAATTCTTCCCCCGGTCCGAGGGGGCGAAGCGCGCGGCGGACGGGTCCTGGACCAGCGGCACATTTCGCACGGCGGCGAAGCGTCTGCCACAGGTGGCCGCGATGGGTTTCGACGTGTTGTACCTGCCGCCCATCCACCCCATCGGCGCGGCGTTCCGCAAAGGCCCGAACAATTCGCTCACGGTCGGCCCTCAGGATCCCGGGTCGCCCTGGGCGATCGGTTCGGCCGACGGCGGCCACGATGCCATCCACCCCGACCTCGGTACGATGGCCGATTTCAGCTATTTTCTCGGCCGTGCCCGCAAGGTGGGGCTGGACGTCGCCCTCGACTTCGCGCTACAGGCCTCGCCCGACCACCCGTGGGTAACCGAACACCCCGAATGGTTCACGACGCTTCCCGACGGCACGATCGCGTACGCCGAGAACCCGCCGAAAAAATATCAGGACATCTATCCGATCAACTTTGACAACGATCCGGCGGGGATCCGGGCAGAGGCCCTGCGTATCCTCCGTCATTGGATCGCTCTGGGTGTCACGATCTTCCGCGTCGATAACCCCCACACGAAGCCGCTCGATTTCTGGGAATGGCTGATCCACGAGGTCAATGCGGAGCACCCCGATGTCGTATTCCTCGCCGAGGCCTTTACACGCCCCGCGCTGATGCAGGCGCTCGGCAAGGTGGGGTTTCAGCAGTCCTACACATACTTCACCTGGCGGAATACGAAGAAGGAACTCGAGGAGTTCCTCCACGGACTCGCGACTGCGACGGCGGACTTTCTGCGTCCCAACCTCTTCGTCAACACGCCGGACATTCTCACGGAGTACCTGCAGTTCGGCGGGCCCGCGGCGTTCAAGATTCGCGCGGCACTGGCGGCCATGGCCGCGCCGACCTGGGGCATGTACGCCGGTTTCGAGCTGTTAGAGAATGTCGCCCGCATGGGTGCAGAAGAGAACATCGACAACGAGAAGTACGAGTACCGGCCCCGTGACTGGGCCGGAGCCGAAGCCCTCGGTGCCTCGCTGGCTCCCTACATCACCCGACTCAATCGCATCCGCTCCGAGCACCCGGCACTCCGTCAGCTGCGAAACCTCGATATCCACGCGAGCGACGACGACTCGATCCTGGTCTTCAGCAAGTATCTGTCGGCCGAGTTCACGGGAACGGGCGCCGACGATGCCATCATCGTCGTGGCCAATGTGGACCCGCACTCCGTGCGCGAAACCACCGTGCACCTCGACGTGACACGTTTCGGTCTGGAGCCCGGGGCCACGTACGACGTGAACGACCTCATCACCGGCGCGACCTACACGTGGTCTGCCGACAACTTCGTTCGACTCGACGCATTCACCGAACCGGTACACATCCTGCGGGTGTTGGGCCGGAAGCCAGGAAAGGCACGCGCATGACCCAGCAGCCCCAGAACAGCAAGAAGACGACGGCGACACCCGTGAAATCGACCGCACCCAAGACGTCCTCAGCGAAAGTCCCCACATCGAAACTTCCTGCCAAGAAGAGCAAGAAAACAGCAGCCCCGCCCGCTGACCCTACCTTTGTCGCTCCGCACGTTCTGGAGTCGATCGCGGCCGGAACGTACTACAACCCCCACGAGGTCCTCGGCCAGCACGGCATTGTCAGCCCCGGGGTGACGGATCCGATCACGGTCATCCGGGCGCTACGTCCTCTCGCCACCGAGGTTTTCGCCATCCTCTCAACCGGAGCACACGTCGAGTTGGGGCACATCGGTTTCGGCGTCTGGCAGGGCATCTCCACGGTCGGCTTTCAGGACTACACGCTGGAGGCTCGCTACGAGTCTGCTCCGGCGTGGATCGCGGACGACCCCTACCGCTTCCTGCCGACCATCGGCGAGCTCGACCTCCACTTGATCGGCGAAGGCCGTCACGAGCGCCTGTGGGACGTTCTGGGGGCACACTACGGGCCGCGTCAGGGCATCACCGCTGCGTGATGGGAACCGCCTTCGCCGTATGGGCCCCGAACGCCCGCGCCGCGCGTGTGATCGGTGACTTCAACGGCTGGGGCGGCGCGACCTACACGATGCGCAACATGGGCAGCACGGGAGTCTGGGAACTGTTCATCCCCGGTCTCGAATTGGGATCCAACTACAAATTCGAGTTGCTCACGCATTCGGGCGATTGGCTGCAGAAGGCCGACCCGATGGCGCAATTCGCCGAGGTCCCCCCGATGACGGCCTCCGTCGTCACCCAGTCCTCCTACGAATGGGCCGACTCCGCGTGGATGACGGCGCGGGCCGCCACAGACCCGCACGACCGTCCGATGAGCGTCTACGAGATGCACGTCGGATCGTGGCGTCCGGGACTGAGCTACCGCGACCTCGCCGAGGAGCTCATCGGCTACCTCCAGGAGCTCGCCTACACGCACGTTGAATTCATGCCCCTTGCGGAGCACCCCTTCGGCGGGTCCTGGGGTTATCAGGTCACCGGCTACTACGCCGCAACCAGCCGTTACGGCACGCCCGACGATCTGCGGTACCTGATCGACCGACTGCACCAGGCCGACATCGGCGTGATCATGGACTGGGTTCCCGGCCACTTCCCCAAAGATGACTTCGCTCTGGGCCGGTTCGACGGCCAGGCGCTCTACGAGCATGCCGACCCCCGTCGCGGGGAGCAGAAAGACTGGGGAACCTACGTCTTTGACTTCGGTCGCCCGCAGGTGCGGAACTTCCTCGTGGCGAACGCACTCTTCTGGCTCGAAGAATTCCATATCGATGCCCTCCGCGTCGACGCCGTCGCCTCAATGCTCTACCTCGATTATTCCCGCGAAGACGGCGAATGGGAACCCAATCAGTACGGCGGCAACGAGAATCTGGAAGCCATCAGTATGCTCCAGGAGATCACGGCGACGGCTTACAAACGCAATCCCGGCGCGATCATGATCGCCGAGGAATCGACGAACTGGGGCGGGGTCACCGCAGCTACCTCCGGCGGCGGACTCGGGTTCGGTTTCAAATGGAACATGGGCTGGATGCATGACTCGCTCGAGTACATGCACGTCGACCCGATGTACCGCTCGCACCACCACAACGACATCACGTTCTCGTTCGTCTACGCCTTCAGCGAGAACTTCCTCCTGCCGATCAGCCACGACGAGGTTGTGCACGGCAAGGGATCCCTCATCAGCCGCATGCCCGGAGATTCTTGGCAGCAACTCGCCAATGTGCGCGTGTACCTCGCGTTCATGTGGGCGCACCCGGGCAAGCAACTGCTCTTCATGGGCCAGGAGTTCGGCCAGCGCTCTGAGTGGAGCGAAGACCGCGGCCTGGACTGGTGGATGCTCGATCAGCCCGCCCATCGTGGGCTGTTCACCCTCGTCGGATCGCTCAACCGCGTCTACCGCGCCAATGCGAGCCTGTGGGCTCGCGACAATGAGCCCGGAGGCTTCGACGTCATCGATGCCGGGGCCTACCAGCAGAACGTCGTGTCGTTCCTCCGCTGGGACAACGACGGCCAGCCGATCGCGTGTTTCTTCAACTTCGCCGGGCAGCCGCACGTTGACTACCGGGTCGGCCTGCCATTCGCCGGGCAGTGGGACGAGATCCTCAACACGGATGCGGCCGAGTTCGGCGGGTCCGGCGTGGGCAACTTCGGCGGAGTGCATGCGGGCAACGAGCCCTGGGGCGGTCGCCCGGCTTCGGCCAATGTGACCCTGCCGCCGCTGGCGGGTCTCTGGCTGAAGCTGCGCCGGTAGAGGCCTCCACCGCTTGACAGCAGAAGCCGGCCTCCCTGACGGGAGCCGGCTTCTTCTGTCAAGCGGGGATGGGCCTCAGTACAACAACGCGGTCAGGCGCTTCCGCGTGGGAGCCACGCGCGGGTCGTCCGTTCCGATGACCTCGAAGAGCTCCAGAATTCGTTCGCGGATGACGTTGCGACCCGCGGAATCCTGGGCGGGAAAAAGAGTGAGCAGGCGGTCGAAGGAGTCATCCACATGTCCTCCGGACAGGTCGAGGTCTGCCACGAGGAGCTGCGCCTCGAGTTCCTCCGGTGCGGCTGCGGCTGCGCCCCGGATTTCGTCGAGAGTCTTGCCTTGCAGGCGACCCAGCAGGCTGGCCTGGGCCAGGCCGGCGACGGCCATGCTGTCGTTCGGGTTTTGGGCCAGGGCGGTGCGGTATTCCGCTCGCGCCGTCTCATAGTCTCCCCGCTCGATGGCCGCGTAAGCCTCGAGGTGATGCGGCGGAAGGGGTTCCTCGACCGGCTCAACCGGGACGACGGGGGCTTCGGCGGCCTGTGCCGTGCCCGTCACACCCTGTTCAGCCGCGAGTTCGAGCACGCGGATCAAAACCTCGCGAATTTGGGCCTCAGGCAAAGCACCGTTGAAGAGTTGAACGGGCTGACCACCGATGACCGCGGCGACCGTGGGAATCGACTGGGCCTGAAAGGCCTGAGACAGTTGCGGATTGGAGTCCACATCGACCTTGGCGAGCACGAACCTGCCGGCATACTCCGCGACGAGTTTCTCGAGCACCGGAGTCAGCTGTGTGCACGGCTCGCACCACTCCGCCCACAGGTCGACGAGCACGGGAACGGTGTTCGACAGCTCGAGCAACTCGCCGAAGTTGGCGTCCGTCCCATCCAGCACGAGGGCTGGAACAGGCACTGCCGCGCCGGGGACCGATGGCGTGCCCGGGACAGCACCCCCGGGTTCCGCAGCGGCCGGACGGTTCACGAGCGACGAAAGATCGACGGCTCCGCGCAGGTTGGATCCGGATGGGGGCATAGGGGTCATGGAAGCTCCGCCGATGAGATTATTCCCTGAGTGCTCCCCAGGAGAGTGATTTTGTCCGCTGAACCTACCGCTGGCACATAGAAAAGCAGTTGGTCGCTGAGGACGTTCTGAATACCCTTCGCGGACGAGGTGATCCCCGAGAGGGCCTTGCTTGACGCTCCGCTGGGATTGACGGTCGCTTCACCGGAAACGACCGTGACCGTCTCGGTCTCGTTGACGTTGATCGCCACGATCGCACCGGAATCGTTGGTCGCCAGGGACACGGTGCGTCCCGAGCCGCCCGCAGTAGCAAATGCGAGCGTGGCCGTCACCGCCAATTCAGCGCTGCGATCGGTGCGGCTCTTCACGAACTGAGCGAGGAATTCATCGCCCTCGATCTGGAACAGCGCAGCTGAGGGGCTCGCGTCGCCCTGCAGCAACACGTCTGCGTACGCAGCAGCGACCTGATCCGGCGGCAGCAAGAGCAGCTTGCTGTCGGGCGCGATGGCCGGGGCCCCGATCGTGGCGGGTGCCACCTGGGGCGGCTGGGCGTTCGCTTCCAAGCCGATCATGTACTCCACGAGGTAATTCGCCCGCGGAGATTCCTGCCGCAGGATGAGTGTCGTCGGCGGAACGGTTTTGTCATCCTCTTGGATGATCGCCATCACCACGCGCGGCCAGGATTCCGACTGCTGAGGGAGTGTCACCGACAGCGGCGGTTTCCCGACCGCCTGAGGAGCAGCCACGGTCGGATCGACCGCCCGGATCTTGTAGTTGACCAGTCGCTGTTCCAGCGCCGTGCCCGTGAAGCGGGTGGCGAGGGAATCCGCGTTCAGGGTTGCGTCGGCATCGGCGGTCAGCGTGGAAATCTTTGACACGATGCCCTCGAGCTGAGGTACGGTCACAGCGGCCGGGGGAACCTCGGTGGCGGTGCTGGCCTGATCGGTTGATTCCGGTGTCGGAGTCGGGGTCGTCGAGGCCACGCTCGCGCGATCCTGAGGCGCGCCGGGCCAGAAATCCGCCGAGCAGCCGCTGAGGAGCAGACCCGAGACGAGAAGCATGGGCACGACCGCGATCATCGGCCGCCGCGATCCCGTGATGTCACCGGCTTTGAGCGCCTTCGGGAGCGGAACGCGCGGCAAGCGCGGCAGTCTGGGCAAGCGCGGGCCACGTGGCAGGTTGCGCCGAGGACGTCGAGAGCGCCTCAAATGGAGCAAGGCCAGAACATACAGAACCAGGCCCACGAAGAGCAGCGCGGCCCCACCGACGAGCAGGGGGCCGGCCCACGGTGTCGAGTTATCCGCGGCCCAGGAGATGGACAGGTCTGCCGGCGCAGGCGCAGTGCCGTCGGCCGCTACCAGCACGGAAATACCGGCAGGCAGGTTCACAGTGTGGGTGAGGGAGGACGTGCCGCTGAATTCCTCGAGCCACAGGTCGGAGCCTGCGGGATCGGTCACCGTTTCGACAGCGGGAGTCGCGGTGGACCCGTCGTCGTTGGTCGTCGCGGGCGGTACAACCGCCTCAACCACCGTCGAGGTCAGCTGCTCATCCTCGCCGGCGCTCACCACAGCGTGCGCATCGTTCCCCACCCAGGCTTCGATATCTGCGGTTCGCCCATAGGCGAGGAAGGTGGCGTCGGAGCCGGTGATGCGGATCGTCTGGTTACCCGGGAATGTCGACAGGGCGCTCGAATCAATGACCGTGTACGGGGCGCTGCCCTCAACCGTCGCACTCAGCGAGGTGGTTGAGGGCTCGAGAAAGATCGTTCGCTGGGCAATGCCGAGACTGATCATCACGGCCGCTAGAACGAATGCCACGATGGCAAAAACAAATCGCACGTATCACCCTTCCGTGTTGCCGAACGGTCACAGCGGGTACGCCCGCAGTGATTTCGAGTCCGATGGCAACAGACACGGACTTCTACGATACTTGGTTCTCCTGATAGGTGCCTAATAGTGGGAACATTGGCTCCCTGCCCGTGCCACCGCCTGTCATGGGAGCAGACTAAAGTTGCATCGGCCTCCCGGACTCCTGTCGCGCCCGACTCGTGTCCCGTGGATGCACAATTGTGAGGAGAAACCGTGCCCAACGACGAATCTGATTTCACCCAGGTCTTCCGTGGCTACGACAAAGACGAGGTGGCCAAGGCTCTGCAAGGCCTCCGTCGCGACCTGATCAAGGCCAACACCCACAGCGCGGAATCCAGCAAGGAAGTTCGGCGGCTATCCGCCCAGATCGACGAGCTCAACGCCATCATCGAAGAAGTCGGAAGCCCGACATTTTCCGGCCTCGGTGCCAAACTCGAGAACACCCTGCGGGTCGCCGAGGAACAATCCGTCCGAGTTATCGCTCAGGCCGACAACGATGCCGCACGTCTGAGGACGTCCACGGCCATCGAGATCGAAACGCTTCGGCGTGAGTCCGCAGAACAGGCCGCACAAACCCTGGCGGACGCCGATGTGCGCGCGCGTCGACTGCTCGATGACGTGCGGGTCGAGTCCGATGACCTGATCGCCCGTGCACAGGACGAATACGCCCAGCACACCCAGGACGCGCACAACGAGGCGGCGCTCGCGCGGAGTGCTGCGGCCACCGAAGTGTTGGAAACACGCTCAACCCTCACGCGCGAGGTTGCGGCCGTTCGTGCGGCCGCCGACCGGGACGCGGCCGCCGTTCGCGGCTCCGCCGAGCTGGAGGCGACACAGGCGCATGACACGGCCGCCGGCCTCACGCTGGAAACTGAGCGGGCTCGCGCAGCGGCGGTCCTGGATATCGAACAGCAGCGTGCCGACGTGGCCCGGGAGATCGAGCAGGCCCGCATCGACCTGACCGAGCAATCATCGAGGGCCCGCATCGCGCTCGCCCAGGAGAGCGAGCAGGCCCACATCGATCTGGCAGACGAGATCGACCGCGCACGCACGTCTCTGAAGAACGAGATCGACGAGCAGCGCGCCACGGTGGCGAAGGAGACGGCGGCCGCGCGCGCCGATCTCGCAGCCGAGATCGAACAGGGAAAAACCGCATTCGTGCGAACCGACTCGCAAAACCGCGCCGATGTCGCCGCCGAGCGCGACCAGGCTCAACGCGACCTCGATGCATACATTTCGCTGACACGTCAGCAAACGGATGCCGAAACGGCACGGTTGGCTCGGGATGTGGCCCAGGCCCGAGCCGACCTGGACGTGGAACTCACGACGCTGCGTGATGACTGCGAACAGGACCTGCTGAGTCGCCACCAGACCGCTGCGACGCAGGCAGCCGCATTCCAGAACGACGCTGCCCGCCAGCTCGCGGAGACCACCGGGCGCCTGGCCGAACTTCGCGCACTCAACGATGAGCTCGACACCGGGGCCCGCGCGGATGCCCGGGTGCTCAAGCAAGAGTCGGACGATGCCGCTGCTGCACTTGTTCGCACCGCGACAGAGAAGGCCGCCGCGATCACGAGCGAGGCCGACGCGCGTGCGAAGCGGCTTCTTTCCGACGCAGAAGGCCGACTCGCCCAGATAAGGATGGAGCGCGACGCTGTAGCAGGCTACTTTGAGAGCCTGCGAAACGTCCTGACTCAGGCGGAGAACGTGACCAGCGACAACAAATAGGCCGACGACAGACACGTCCGCAAGGGAGCCCAACGGTGAAGATACAGAATGCGTTCCGCTTTGGCCTCGTCGGCACCCTCGGCGTCGGCGTCGGGCTCCTGATCATCACCTCGGTGATCACGCTTCAGACGATCATCACCTATATCGGGGCCGCCCTGTTTCTCGCCCTGGGGCTGGACCCTGCGGTGTCCTGGCTCGGCAAGCGAAAGTTTCCGCGTTGGGCGGCCATCCTGACCGTACTGGTCGCCGTCGTGGGCATTCTGACCGCCGTGGTGTTCGCGATTGTGCCCATCATCGTTGACCAGGTGGCCAAGCTGTCGAAGATCGTTCCCGACCTGATCAAGGCGGCCAATTCCCCGTCGTTCATCAGCGATGTCCAGAAGAATTTCCCGACCCTGGATATCCCCGTCATCGTCAAGTCCGTGACCGATTATCTCGGTGGCAACGTCCAGGAGATCACCACCACCATCGTGCAGTCGGGGCTCGCCT
>NZ_JPRS01000053.1 GCF_000738085.1 Cryobacterium sp. MLB-32 | reverse complement strand
AGCACACAGTGAGCAAACGCGACCCAAAGACTGAAGTTTCTCTTCTTGCCAGTGTGGCGCCTCGCGCTGCTCGTGGCGTCTGTCCTGTGGCTGATCGGGCTCAATGCCGCCTACCTCGGTGGTGGTGCGAAGAATGAATGGTTGGGACTCCTTTCAGTGATTCCCATCTGGCATTCACGATTCATGTCCTCGTTCGGGACATGCGTCGTCGCAAACAGCCAGGAGCACACAAGGCCCACCAGTAGCACTCAGTCCGACGTTCTGAAGCTGAGCTGTTGAGTTTCGGAGCCTCATGCGGACTTATCTAACAGCTTTCAGCTCTCTCGGTGCCGCTGCAGTCCTCTCGAGGGCGTGCAGCGGCACCGTCGCTGAAACCATAAGTGGTGACCGGCTCTACACATCAACAGCGCCGCAGCCGGTAGACGAGGCGTTGATCGTGGGCACTATCGCCCAGAGGTGCGTGGGGCTCGAAGACGCTGACGGGGTAATGCGCGCAGTGATCTGACTCGACGGGACCAAGTTGGTTGATGGCCAGCCTGTGCGAATCGCTGTCGGCGGTGCCGAAGAACGGGCGGTCGTGGATTCGGTGAGCGGTGCAGGGGCGACTCCGCGAACTCGGACGATTAGCGGTCGTGACTCAGGGGCGAGGAGCATCTGGCGAAGTCATCCGGATTCGGTTCGAATAAGTTGCGCGGATGAAATGTGGTGCGTCTCGTCCCTCGTCAGGCCAAACCGCAATGGTGCCAGAGATCGAATTCTCATCGGGGCGGCAGTAGAGGAGGTGTTCCCGTGCGTACATTGCACGCCGAGCCAACGGTTAGTAGCGAAGGCCGGCTCCTTGTGACAAGGACAGGTCCAAGCCAATGGTCATGAGAATGACCAGGACAACGAATCCGGCGATGATGCTCACCGCGCGCGCACGCGCGGTCGCGTCACGAGGCTGATACGAAACAGGGAAGCGACACTGACAAGCAGCACGATGCCGGTCATTGTGAGCCCGCGGCCCACAATCTCCATGATCCTGCAGTGCACGGGATGCGACTCCGCGCACAACATTGGACCCACGTGCGGCGCCACGAGTAAGGAAACAAAGAATAGGACGGCTAGTGCGAGGGAGACGAGCCCCGGCCCGAGACGGCGAGTGCCGGTTAGCGTCAACACACACGATCGTTTCAGCTGATGCCTTGCGAAGCAAGGATTTTATTCCGCAAGAAGGACTTCCAAAGCGACAGAGATCGGGTCAAACGACCCTGAGGCAGAAGGCGTCGACCGTGTGTCACGGGGGGACCTCATGCGGGAACGGCCGCGGGGAGGCTGGTCTGCGCCGACCGGCTGAGCGAGCCAGTCCCGTTTCACCTATCCGGAAGAAACTCCCGCTTAGGTGCGTCAACTGCGACAGGTTGAGGACCGCATTCGCGTGACGGCTGCTCAAGACAGCGGCATGAATCTCAAGGAGCTTGGCAGTGGGATTGTCCGAAGTAGGTGGCAATAGTCCGAACTGGACTGTCACGCCACAAGATGTGCCCCCAGGCAGATTCGAACTGCCGCCCCTGCCTCCGGAGGGCAGTGCTCTATCCCCTGAGCTATGGGGGCCAGGGTGTTCACAAGGTTAGCACCCCGTGAGGCGCGACTAGCCCAAGTTGCCGAGCACCGTCGCCACAAGCGCCTGTGCGTCACCGGGCTCGAAGAAGACGGGAGAGCTCAGTGTGACCCAGTATGTGCCCGTGAAGACCTGCACCTGACCGGAGCCGCCCTCGACAGTGAAGAATCCCTCGATCTCGGCGGAGCTGCTGTAGGTCGGCACGACCTGGCTGTCGGCGATCGCTTTGTCCTTGAGCGTCGTCATCAGGGCCGGCTCTGGCTGGGTTACCGCGATCTCGATCAGTTCCCCGCTGGTCTGGTTGGACCAAGCGCACGCGAGGCCGCTGTACTTCACGGCGGTGGCGGCGAGGCTGTCGTCGGCCGGCTCGTAGGCGGGCGCAGTGCCGTAGTTAGGGTTGAAATCGTAGACCTGCTGCGCTGTGAGCAGTTCGCCGCAGCTCAACGCGATCGGCGTTCCCGTTGGCTCCGGAGTGGGCGTCGGAGTTGGCGTGGCGCTGGCTGTCGCCGTGGCACTGGGCGTCGTCGTCGAGGACGTCGTGGGGGAGGGCGTGGCCGCGGCGGAACAGCCGGTCAGAAGCAGTGCGAGCACACTGCCGACGACCAGGACGCCCGTCTGGCGGCGACGAAAGCGAACGGAAACTGGGGTAAAACGAGAGTCAGTCACGCTTGGAACCTTACCAACTGAGGCGGGCCGTAAGATTGACTGGTGACTCCAGCCGAACTTTCCCAGACCCTTTTCGACCTCATTGCTCAGGTCGGTGAGCGTCGACGTGACGCCGGCAACGACACTGCCGACCTCGTTCTGGCGGTTTCCGACGTCACACTCGAGCGCCCGCGCAATCGCGATCACGGCGACTGGGCATCAAGCATCGCCCTGAAAATCGCGAAGCCGCTCGGCACGACGCCGCGCGAAATCGCGGCAGAACTGGCCGCCGGACTCGAGAAGCTGCCCGACGTGGCATCCGTTGAAGTTGCCGGACCTGGCTTCATCAACATCCGCCTCGAGGCTGCCGCTGCCGGCGCACTCGCCAAGAAGATCGTCGACGCCGGCGTCGACTACGGCACCGGCGACATGTACACCGGGATCAAGATCAACCTGGAATTCGTCTCCGCCAACCCCACAGGCCCCATCCATATGGGCGGCGTGCGCTGGGCAGCGGTGGGCGACAGCCTCGCCCGCGTGCTCAAGGCGCAGGGAGCGGATGTCACGCGCGAGTACTACTTCAACGACCACGGCTCGCAGATCGACCGCTTCGCGCGCAGCGTTCTCGCGAGCTACCTTGGCGAGCCCACGCCGGAGGATGGCTACGGCGGAGCGTACATTTCCGACATCGCCAACACGGTGGTGGGGCTCTACGACGGTGACCTCGCCGGTCTGGCGCGGGACGACCAGCAAGAAATCTTCCGCTCTGTGGGCGTTGACCTGATGTTCACCGAGATCAAAGACAAGCTGCACGGCTTCGGCGTGGATTTCGACGTGTTCTTCCACGAAGACTCCCTGCACGAATCCGGCGCCGTCGACCGGGCTATCGCCCGCCTCCGCGCGCAGGGCCATATCTTCGAGGCCGATGGCGCCATCTGGCTGCGCACCACCACCTTCGGGGACGACCGCGACCGCGTCATCATCCGCTCGAACGGCGAACCCGCCTACATCTCCGGCGATCTCGGTTACTACCTCGACAAGCGCGAACGCGGCTTCGACCAGTGCCTGATCATGCTGGGCGCCGACCATCACGGCTACGTCGGCCGCATGATGGCCATGGTCTCTGCGTTCGGCGACGAGCCGGGCGTCAACCTGCAGATTCTGATCGGCCAGATGGTCAATTTGCTCAAGGACGGCGAGCCCGTGCGCATGTCCAAGCGTGCCGGCACCATCGTGACGCTCGACGACCTCGTCGATGCCGTGGGCGTCGACGCCGGCCGGTACTCGCTCGTGCGTTCCTCCAGCGACTCGCAGCTCGACATCGATCTCGACCTGCTCGGTAAGCGCACAAACGAGAATCCGGTTTTCTACGTGCAGTACGCCCATGCGCGTACCTGCTCGGTCGCCCGCAACGCGGCCGCGTCCGGGGTCGAGCGCACGGTTTTCGCGCCCGAGCTTCTCACCCACGACAGCGAATCCGCGCTGCTCGGCGTGCTGCAGGAGTTCCCGCGGGTCGTCGCGCAAGCGGCCGAACTGCGTGAGCCGCACCGGGTGGCCCGCTATATCGAAGAGGTCGCCGGCTACTACCACCGCTGGTACGACAACTGCCGGGTCATTCCGCTCGGCGAGGAGCCGGTCACCGATGTGCACCGCACGCGCCTCTGGCTCAACGACGCCACCGGCCAGGTCATCCGCAACGGGCTCGGCATGCTGGGCGTGGCTGCGCCGGAGAAGATGTAAACATGGCCCGCAAGCGTCGCGGCATGGGCTGCCTGATCATGTCCGTGGTGATGGTCGGCCTGCTGATCGGCGCCTATTTCCTCGCCGACGGTGGGTTGCGAGCCTTTGCCGAGGGGCAGGCGGAACAACAGATAACGGATGCCCTGCCCGCCTCAGCCACCGGCGACGTGACCGTGTCCATCGAGGGAGTGTCGGTGATCGCGCAGTACTTCTCGGGCAGCTTTGACCAGATCGAATTGACCGCGCCGCAGCTCACGGTCGACGGCGTGCCGGCATCCGTGCACATCATCGCCACGGATGTCCAGCCCAAGCTCGGCGGAACGATTGGTCAGGTGCAGGCCACGATCGACCTCACTCCCGAGACGCTCAACTCCCTCGCGCACGGCGCCGGAACTCCTGCCGATACGCAGCTGGTACTGGGTGATGACGTGGTGACGTATACCGGCTCCGTCGTGGTGGCCGGTTTTCCGATCGGCTATCAGGCGACCGCCACGCCGTCGGTCACCGAGAACGCTCTCGTGTTCACGCCGACCGCTGCCGAGGTGACCACGGACCTCGGCTCCCTCGATGTCAGCGCGATCCTGCCGACCGTTCTCGGCCAGACGCCGATCAGCGTGTGCGTGGCGAAGTACCTGCCCGCAGAAGTCGCCCTGAGTAGCGTGAATATCACTCCCGAGCGCGCACGCATTACGCTGGAGTCGAGCACAATGGTGCTCAGCAAGCAGTCGCTCGCCACCCTGGGTACCTGTTCGTAGCTGAGACGGCGCCCGCACCCAGGTTGCTAGAGTTTCATCCAGTTCGCTTCACACCAGCTCGCCCGCACATTGCGGCTGCGAACTCGCCACGCTTCAGGGACCAATCCGGGTCCGCTCGCTCGGCATCCACAGCTCGCGCACCCACTCGATTCTCGTGAGGTCTTTCCCCAGTGGCACCGAACCCGCTCGCCCCCGCATGGCTCGCCCTGCCCGCCGATGCCAACGATCTTGCGCCCGGCCTCTGGCCCGCGAACGCCGCGCGCACCGACGCCGGCGAACTCGCCCTCGGCGGGGTCACCGCCTCCGAGCTGGTGGCCCGCTTTGGCACTCCTCTTTATGTGGTCGATGAAGCGGATGCCCGCGCCCGCGCCGCCGAGCTCCGCAGCGTCTTCGAGACAGAATTCGCCCGCATCGGCAGTGCCGTGCACGTGTACTACGCCGGCAAGGCCTTTCTCTCCACGGACGTGGTGCGGTGGATGCTTGAGGCCGGGCTCAACATCGACGTGTGCACGACCGGCGAACTGGCCGTTGCCCTCGCCGCTGGGGCCGATCCGGCCCGGCTCGGCTACCACGGCAACAACAAATCGCTCGCCGAGATCGATGAAGCGGCGCGCGTTCGCATCGGATCCCTCGTGATTGACAGCGAGATCGAAATCGCCCGGGTTGCGGCCGCCGCTGCCCGCCACGGCGTGGTGCTGAACGTGCGATTGCGCGTCAACAGCGGTGTGCACGCTTCCACCCATGACTTCCTGGCCACATCGCACGAAGACCAGAAGTTCGGAGTGGTGCTCGATGACGCCGCCCGCCTGGTGACGCTGATTCGAGCGGAGAAATCCCTGCGCTTCATCGGTCTGCACTGCCACATCGGTTCGCAGATCTTCGGCGCCGACGGCTTCGCCGAAAGTGCTTCGCGCCTGCTCGCCGTGCACGCCGCGCTCCTGGCCGGCGGCCCCGTACCCGAACTGAACCTCGGGGGCGGATTCGGCATCGCGTACACGAGCGCCGATACCCCCACCCCGATTGCCGAATTGGCCGCCCGTCTCGCCGACATCGTGCAGGCCGAGTGCGCCCGCCGGGCCATCCCGGTTCCCGACGTGGCCTTCGAGCCTGGGCGCGTGATCATCGGCCCCGCCGGAGTGACGCTCTACGAGGTGGGAACAATCAAACCCGTCGATATTTCGGGTGCGACCCGTCTCTACGTGAGCGTCGACGGCGGCATGAGCGACAACATCCGCCCGGCGCTGTATGGCGCCGACTACTCGGTGCGGCTCGCGAATCGCGTCTCCGATGCCGCCCCCGCGCTGGTGCGACTCGCCGGGAAGCATTGCGAGAGCGGCGACGTGGTCGTGAACGCCGCCTATCTGCCCGGAGACGTAACCCCGGGCGATCTCGCCGCCGTGCCCGCCACCGGCGCGTACTGCTGGTCGCTCTCGAACAACTACAACTACCTGGGTCGCCCGCCTGTGATCGCCGTGGGCGGGGGAGAGGCCCGCTTGCTCATTCGCGGTGAAACCATCGACGACCTGCTCGCGCGCGATACCGGGGTTCTGCATGCTGCCGGGGTCTCGACAAAGGTCTCGACAAAGGTCTCGACAAGGGTCTCGACAAGCTCGACCCAAGCGACCCAAGCGACCAACGGAAAGACAGGAATCACCCGATGATCGAATACCGCAACCTGCGCGTAGCTCTGCTGGGCGGCGGATCCGTGGGCGCTCAGGTGGCCCGCCTGCTGCTCGAACAGGGCGACGAACTGGCCAGCCGCGTGGGCGCAAGCTCGAACTGATCGGCATCGCGGTGCGCAATATAGACGCCGAGCGCACCGTTGACCTGCCGAAGGAACTCTTCACCACGGATGCCGAATCCCTCATCGTGGGTGCCGACGTCGTGATCGAGCTCATGGGAGGCATCGAACCCGCCCGCAGCTACATCCTGCTCGCCATCAACTCGGGAGCGGATGTCGTCACCGCCAACAAGGCACTGCTCGCCGAGCATGGCGCCGAACTCTTCGCGGCGGCTGACCAGGTGGGCGCCCAGCTCAACTATGAGGCGGCCGTGGCCGGCGCCATCCCGATCCTCCGCCCGCTGCGGGAGAGCCTCGCGGGCGACCGCGTCGTGCGCATTCTCGGCATTGTGAACGGCACGACCAACTACATCCTCGATCGGATGGACGAGGCCGGTGACTCTCTGGAGGAGGCCCTTGCGTCTGCGACGGCACTCGGTTACGCGGAGGCTGACCCGACCGCCGACATCGGTGGCTACGACGCGGCGCAGAAGGCGGCCATTCTCGCAAGCCTCGCCTTCCACACGACCGTGCCGCTCGCATCCGTGTACCGCGAAGGGATCACCGCGGTGACGCCCGCGCAGATCGAATCCGCCCGCAAGGCCGGCTACGTCGTGAAGCTGCTCGCCATCTGCGAACGGTTCACCGACGAACACGGCGTCGACGGAGTCTCCGCCCGGGTATACCCGGCGATGGTTCCGCGGAGTCACCCTCTCGCGGCCGTGCATGGCGCGAACAATGCCGTGTTCGTCGAGGCGGAGGCCGCTGGAAGCCTGATGTTCTACGGCGCCGGCGCCGGGGGAGTGGAGACGGCCTCCGCCGTGCTCGGCGACCTCGTATCCCTCGCCCGCCGTCACGTCGCCGGCGGACCCGGCGTGGCTGAGTCGAGCCATGCGGGCCTGCCGGTTTTCGACATCGGCAGCGTCACCACGCGCTACGCGGTCACCCTGGAGGTCACCGACGAGCCCGGCGTTCTTGCCGAAATTGCGAGCGTCTTCAGCAGCCACCATGTTTCGCTTGCGCTCGTCGAGCAGTCGATGACTCCCGCCGTCGCCCAAACCGTCAGTCGCGCGGCCGTCTCGGCCACGGCTACCCTTGTGATCGGAACGCACGAAGCCACGGAGGCCGCCCTGGCAGCCACCGTGAGGGACCTTGCGGCCAACCGATTTGTCACCACCATTGCATCCGTTTTGAGAGTTGAAGGAGTCTGATGTCCGTCCAGTCCAGCCTGAATGAGTCCGTGGTGAACGCCGTCAAGGCGCCCACGTCCCGGCAGTGGCGCGGCGTGCTGCGTGAGTACGCGGACCGTCTCAACATCTCGGATGCCACGCCCATCATCACGCTCGGCGAGGGTGGCACGCCGCTGATTCCCGCACCGGCACTCTCGGCCCGTACCGGCGCCAAGGTCTGGATCAAGTACGAGGGTATGAACCCGACCGGCTCGTTCAAGGACCGCGGCATGACGATGGCCATCTCCAAGGCCATGGAGGACGGCGCGAAGGCCGTCATCTGCGCGTCCACCGGCAACACCTCCGCGTCGGCCGCCGCCTATGCGACGCACGCCGGTATCACGGCCGCCGTGCTCGTGCCGGAAGGCAAGATCGCGATGGGCAAGCTCAGTCAGGCCGTTGCTCACAACGCGCAGCTTCTGCAGGTACAGGGCAACTTCGACGACTGCCTCGACATCGCCCGCGACCTGGCCGCAAACTACCCGGTGCACCTCGTGAACTCGGTCAACCCGGACCGCATCGAGGGCCAGAAGACAGCGGCCTTCGAGGTCGTCGAGGTTCTCGGTGATGCCCCCGACTTCCATATCGTTCCGGTCGGCAACGCCGGTAACTACACGGCCTACTTCCGCGGCTACAGCGAAGAGGTCGCCCGCGGCGCCACCACGAAGCTTCCCCGCATGTTCGGCTTCCAGGCCTCCGGCAGTGCGCCCATCGTGCTCGGCCACCGTGTGGACAACCCGGATACCATTGCCAGCGCTATCCGTATCGGCAACCCCGCGTCGTGGGATCTCGCTTTGAACGCACGCGAGGTCAGCGACGGCTACTTCGGAGCCATCACCGACACGAAGATTCTTGAGGCTTACCGTATCTTGTCGGCCGAAGTGGGGATCTTCGTCGAGCCCGCCTCGGCGATCGGCGTGGCAGGTCTGCTCGAGCGTTCCGAGGCCGGGCTCATCCCGGCGGGAGCCACCATCGTCATCACGGTGACCGGGCACGGCCTGAAGGACCCCCAGTGGGCCCTGCGCACCGCGGACGGCTCAGATGTGAAGCCCACCATCGTGCCCGTCGACACGGCAGAAATCGCCAGCGTGCTCGGACTGGGCAAGGCATGACCGAAACGACGGTCTCGCTTGCGGGACGAGCGGTAGCGGTTCAGGTTCCCGCTACCACGGCCAACTTGGGCCCCGGGTTCGACACCCTGGGCCTGGCCCTGGCCAAGTACGACCACCTGGAGGTGCGCGTGCGCGACGAGCCCGGCGTTACGGTTGAGGTACGCGGCGTGGGCGAAGGCGACGTGCCCACCGACGAATCGAACCTCGTCGTCAAGGCGATCGCACATACCTTCGCGGCCTATGACGTGCCGATGCCCGGCTTGAACATCGTGGCCAACAACGTGATTCCGCACGGGCGAGGGCTCGGTTCCTCCGGCGCGGCCATCGTATCGGGAATCCTCGCAGCACAGGGACTGCTCGAGGGCATCGTCGAGATCAACGCCGAGGCTCTCCTGGCCCTCGCCACCGAGATGGAAGGTCACCCCGATAACGTGGCGCCCGCCCTGTTCGGCGGCCTGACCATCGCGTGGATGACGCCGGAAGGCCCCAAGCACAAGAAGCTCATGGTGCACCGTGGCGTGAAGCCGCTGGTCTTCGTTCCGGAACATGTGATGTCGACTGCCCTGGCGCGCAGCCTGCAGCCGGAATCCGTTCCCCATGAAGACGCCGTCTTCAACCTCTCGCGTTCCGCCCTGCTGATTGCTGCGCTGATTCAGAGTCCGGAACTCCTTCTCACGGCCACCGAGGACAAGCTCCACCAGAGCTACCGCGCCGCCGCGATGCCGGAGACCAATCGCTTGATCACCCTCCTCAGAGAGAAGGGCTTTGCTGCCGTTGTCTCTGGTGCCGGGCCGTCGATCCTGGTTCTCGCGAGCGATCCCGGCCAGCGTCTCGTTGCCGCCGAGCTCGTGGCCGAAGCCTCGGACACTCCCTGGCGCGCGCTGATGCTCGCGGTCGACTTTCAGGGCGCGACGGTCACACCGCTCACGGACGAGGTCGCCGCGTAACGGCGGTGATCGAAAGCCGGGGTGCTTTGCGTGCAGCAGCTGCTGTGGGTGGAGCACCCTGTTCTGGTTACGTGACGGATTTGGCGTCGGGATGGGAAGTGCTAGAGTGATTGCGCACCCGATAGAAACCGCGCAATCTGCGAACTCGTCTCCGGTGCATTCCCTGTAACTCACTGCTATTGCGTCGTTAGACCGTGGCTGTGTGTGTTCATACCAATCCCCTCAATTTGTCGGATTGGTTCACTCGCAGCGCGTTCAGTCGCTGCACACATCTCTCCTGACACGTTTTGTATGGCGTCAGGGGAAAGGAACCCCCTTCGTGACCGATGTCAACCTCCGTTCCACTGAGACGGAAATTTCCCGCCTGAACACCCTCCGCGTCGCCGAGCTGCAAGCTCTGGCCGGCGGACTGGGTATCCAGGGCGCATCAAAGCTTCGTAAAGGAGAGCTCGTGGAAGCTATTGCTGCGAAACAGTCCTCGGTTGCGGCCGCGCCGTCCGACACCGCCGCTGGTGATACCAGCGTCGTGGACGCGAGTCCCATTGAGGCCGCTCCCGTCGAGGCTGCTCCGGTTGAGCCCACAATCGTGGAGCCGACTCCAACCGCTTCCGCACCGGTGACCGAGGCCGCGCCGCGTAAGCGCGCTCCGCGTCGTGCCAGCTCGGCCACCGCCGCGCCCGCCGCGTCTCACGTCAATGCTGACAGCAATACGCACGACAAGTTTGGCTCCCTGGGCATCATCCTGCCGGAGGCCAAGCCGACCGTCAGCGCAGCCTCCGCTGCCGCAGAGTTTCCCGTCGACGGTGCTGCCGACGAGAAGCCCGCACGTCAGACGCGCAAGCGTGGTGTGCGAGTGGCCCCGGTCAACCTGAGCGACGCCGACGGCGTCGTCTCCGATACCGTCGATGCCAGTGCGGTTTCCGATGCCGCCGCCACGGAGGCCCCCGCCACGGGATCACGTCGTAACTCACGTCGTGCGTCGTCTCTTCGCCCCCGGGTGCCCCACGAGGACGCTCCGCTCGTAGCCGAGCACTCGACCACGGCCGATGCCGCGTCCGACGGCTCCTCCGAGGAAACCGTCGAGACCTCTGACGAGCAGGCGGAGCAGCCCCGTCAGGGACGCAGCCGTAACCGTAGCCGTGGTGAGCGTTCCCAGAATGCAGACCGCACGCAGAACGCTGACCGCACGCAGAACGACCGTGCCGCTCAGGACCGCAACCATGCCCAGAACGAGCGCGGTCAGGGCGCACAGGATGACGGAAACCGTCAGCAGAACCAGCGCCAGGCGAGCAATCGCAACCAGAACCAAGATCGCAACCAGAACCAAGATCGCAACCAGAACCAGAACCAGAACCAGAACCAGAACCAGAACCAGAACCAGAACCAGGATCGCAACCAGAGTCAGGCCCAGAACCAGAATCAGGACCGTAATCAGGGCCCTGACCGCGCCGGACTGGACGACGAGCTGAACGGTCGCGGAAACCGCAACCGTTACCGCGACCGCAAGCGTCGCGGCCCGAACGCGGGCGAGGACTTCGAACCCGAGGTCAACGATGATGATGTACTCATCCCCGTTGCTGGAATCCTCGACGTTCTCGACAACTACGCCTTCGTGCGCACCTCCGGCTACCTGCCCGGTGCGAGCGACGTCTACGTGTCCCTGGGCCAGGTCAAGAAGTACAACCTGCGCAAGGGTGACGCCGTTGTCGGCTCGATCCGTCAGCCGCACGAGGGGGACCAGAGCGGTCGCCAGAAGTACAACGCCATCGTCAAGGTTGACTCCATCAACGGCCTGACCGTGGAAGAAGCCGCGACGCGCGTCGAATTCCAGAAGCTCACGCCGCTGTACCCGCAGGAGCGGCTGCGCCTCGAGACCGAGCCCGGCAAGGTGACCCAGCGCATCATCGACCTCGTCGCGCCGATCGGAAAGGGTCAGCGCGGACTGATCGTCGCGCCGCCCAAGGCCGGCAAGACCATCGTCATGCAGCAGATCGCGAACGCCATCGCCACGAACAACCCCGAGGTCCACCTCATGGTCGTTCTGGTCGACGAGCGTCCCGAAGAAGTCACGGACATGCAGCGCACGGTCAAGGGCGAGGTCATCGCCTCAACCTTCGACCGTCCGGCCGAAGACCACACCACGGTCGCCGAGCTCGCCATTGAGCGTGCCAAGCGTCTCGTCGAGCTCGGCCACGACGTCGTCGTGCTGCTCGACTCGATTACCCGCCTGGGCCGTGCCTACAACCTCGTGGCCCCGCCGTCGGGTCGTATCCTGTCCGGTGGCGTCGACGCATCCGCCCTGTACCCGCCGAAGCGGTTCTTCGGTGCCGCACGCAACATTGAAAACGGCGGATCGCTCACCATCCTCGCTTCGGCACTGGTTGAGACCGGCTCCAAGATGGACGAGGTCATCTTCGAAGAGTTCAAGGGCACCGGCAACATGGAGCTGCGTCTGTCGCGCCACCTGGCCGACAAGCGCATCTTCCCGGCCGTCGATGTGAACGCATCGGGCACCCGTCGCGAAGAAATGCTGATGAGCGCCGACGAGGTCAAGGTCACCTGGAAGCTTCGCCGCGCCCTCGCCGGTCTGGAGCAGCAGCAGGCGCTCGAGCTGATCCTCGGCCGCCTCAAGGAGACGTCCTCGAACGTGGAGTTCCTCGCCCAGGTGCAGAAGTCGATGCCGACCCTGAGCGGGTCGGACAAGGACCGCTAATGTTCGAATCCGTCCTCACACTGCTGGCCGAGCACGATGACCTGCAGTCGCAGTTGGCGGATCCGGAGCTGCACGCGAATCCGGCCCGTTCCAAGAAGGTCAATCGGCGCTATGCCGAGTTGAGTCGAATCATCGCGGCCTACCACGAGTGGAAAGCCGTGAGCGACGATCTCGACGCCGCTCGCGAGCTCGCCGCCGAGGATCCTTCCTTTGCACAGGAGATCCCGGAGCTCACGGTACAGCTCGACATCACGGCCGAAAAGCTGCGACGTCTGCTGATTCCGCGTGACCCGCTGGACGCCCGCGATGTGATCATGGAGATCAAGATGGGGGAGGGCGGTGCGGAATCTGCGCTGTTCGCCGCCGATCTGCTCCGCATGTACCTGCATTACGCGGAGTCCAATCGCTGGAAGACCGAGATCATCGAGCAAACGTCCAGCGACCTGGGCGGTATCAAGGACATCCAGCTCGCCATCAAGGGATCGTCGAGCGATCCGGCCGAGGGCGTGTGGGCGCATCTCAAGTACGAGGGGGGTGTGCACCGAGTTCAACGGGTGCCCGCCACCGAGTCGCAGGGACGCATCCACACATCGGCGGCGGGCGTCCTCGTCTTCCCCGAGGTGGACGAGCCCGAAGAGGTCGAAATCAGCGCCAACGACCTGAAAATCGACGTCTACCGGTCCAGCGGTCCGGGTGGACAGTCGGTCAACACCACTGACTCCGCCGTTCGCATCACCCACTTGCCAACCGGCATCGTGGTGGCGATGCAGAACGAAAAGAGCCAGCTTCAAAACAAGGAAGCGGGCATGCGCGTTCTGCGTGCCCGGGTGCTCGCCCGCCAGCAGGAAGAGATCGACGCGGCAGCGAGCCTCGTGCGCAAGGGGCAGATCCGCACCATGGACCGCTCGGAGCGCATTCGCACGTACAACTTCCCCGAGAACCGCATCGCCGATCACCGTACGGGCTACAAGGCCTACAACCTCGACGCCGTTATGAACGGTGCGCTGCACGCTGTGATCGATTCGTGCATCACGGCCGATGAGGAAACGCGTCTGGCGGAGCTGGGCGACCCGGAATAGCGCGCAGCCCCCCGGGGTCTCGCGCGAAACGGCCCCCTGCTCAGGCAGGGGGCCGTTTGCGCTGTACCGCACACGGTTCCGGTGTTAATGTGGTCGGTGTCAATCCCGGGTTCCCAGCCCGATCGCTGCAGAACCCCTTCGTGAATCGGGAGCGGAACCATGAAAGCGGTGCAGATTCGTCATTTTGGCAGCCCGGACGACCTCGTTATCGGGGAGGCTCCGGCACCCACCGCACCGGGTGAGGGACAGCTCCTCGTGAGGGTCTCGGCCGCGAGCGTTAATCCCCTCGATGAGCTCACCGTTACGGGCCGGCTCCAGTCGCTTGTTCCCCTGGACTTGCCCGTGACCGTCGGGGGAGATTTCGCCGGGATCGTGCGCGAAGTCGGTCCGGGAGTCGACAACGTACGCGTTGGCGATGCCGTCATCGGACAGGCGCACCCCGTCTTGGGCGGAAACGGGACCTTCGCGGAATTCATCCTCGCCCCGGCCGCGCTCACGAGTCGGGCGCCGGCCGGCATCGACCTCGTCGAGGCGGCAGGGTTGCCCCTGGCAGGCACCAGCGCGCTGCAGGCGCTGCGTACGCTCGAGGTCGGTCCGCAGAGCACGATCGTCGTACTGGGCGCAGGGGGCGCCGCCGGAAGCATCGGCGTGCAGGCAGCCAAACACCTCGGGGCCACGGTGATTGCGGATGCGGCCGCCGACGACCGGGACTACGTACGGAGCCTCGGCGCGGATGAGGTGTACGACTACGTCGATACGTCCTGGGTGAGTCGCGTGCACAATGTCGATGGAATCCTCGACGCCTCGACCGGCGTCGATGCGACGGTGTACTACCCCATGCTCAGGCCCGCCGCGCGCTATGTGTCGCTCGCTACCCGGCACGATCTCGCGGCCGCGACGGCCGCGGGGGTGGAGGCGATCAGCCAGTTCACCTATCCGGCCACCGACCTGCTGGCCGAGGTGGCGACCCTGGTCGACGCCGGTGTCATCCATCAGAGGATCGTCGCCGTCTTTCCGGCGGTCCACGCCCGAGCGGCCTTCGCCGCGGCGGGTATTGCCCACGGAAAATGTTTGGTCACCTTCTGATCACTCACACGAATTCGTGCTGAACAGCACCATAATGTGTTGACACGTAGCAGCGGGCGCAGGAGTCTTGAGAGCGAGACAGACTCGAAACTCAAGTGAAAGTGTTGGCACTCGTGATGAACAAGCTCGTCCATAAGAAAACAGCATCGATCATTCTCGCGCTCTTCGCGGTGGCAGTCGCCGTATTCGGCGTGAGCGCACCCGCCTACGCGGCAACCACGATTTCCCACGCGTCTGCGACCTCACAGCTGAGTGCCGCCGGCATCACCTGGAGTTCGAGCGGCAATTGCGCTACGCGATCGAACTCCACGTGTACCTCGTTCGAACAGGTCAATCAGGAATCGATCTCTGGAGTGATCACGCTCAAGAACGCGAGCGGATGCGCGATCAACGTCACCGGCGGCACCGAAGTCGGGCACGCCTCAGGGACGTATAGCCACTACAACGGATACAAGCTCGATGTGTCTGACTACGCGTGCATCAGCAGCTACATCACCAACACCTTCACCTATACGGGCCTGCGTGGTGATGGATATCCGCAGTACCAGTCCGGGGCCGGCAATCTGTATGCGGACGAGGGCAGCCATTGGGACATCACCTTTTACAACTGCGGCGGCTGCTGAGGCCACGCGACATGACGAGAACCCCGCCGAGATCGGCGGGGTTCTCGTGGTCGACGGCGGGATTCAGATGTAGTAATCCTCGGGCCAAGGTACGCCTCCCCGTGCGGACTCGCTTGTCTCCGGCTTGACCGGGCGGACCTTGGCCGGAAGGCCGACGAGCAGTGAATGCGGCGGCGCACTCTTGGTGACCACGGAGTTCGCCCCGATCGTGCTGCGGGCTCCGATGATGATGGGCCCGAGCACCTTGGCGCCGGCGCCGACCGTGACGCCGTCTTCGAGCGTGGGGTGACGCTTGTCGCCGCGATTCACGCCGTGACGGCTCTTGCCGCCGAGAGTAACGCCGTGATAGATCATCACATCGTCACCGAGCTCGGCGGTCTCGCCGATCACGACTCCCATGCCGTGGTCGATGAACAGCCGGCGACCGATGGTGGCTCCGGGGTGGATCTCGATCCCGGTCAGGAAGCGGGTGAACTGGGACAGCAGGCGCGCCGGCAGATAGAACCGGCGCCGCCACATGATGTGGGCCACTCGATAGGACCACACCGCGTGCAGCCCGCTGTATGCGAGAAGAATTTCAGCGTTGCTGCGCGCGGCAGGGTCGTGCGTATGCGCGTTCGCCACGTCCTCGCGGATGCGAGCCACAATTGTCATCGAAGCGGGCTGTCCTAGTCCAGGAGGTCTTCGTACAGCACGGTCGAAATGTACCGCTCGCCGAATCCGGGAACGATCACGACGATCGTTTTACCGGCGTTCTCGGGAAGCTTGGCCTGCTCCAGAGCGGCCCACACGGCAGCTCCACCGGAGATGCGCCGAGGATGCCTTCCTGGGTGCCGAGCTCACGCGCGGTTGCGAGTGAGTCGGCGAGCGTGACGTCTGTCACGGAGTCATAGATTGTGCGGTCGAGGGTCTCCGGAACGAAGTTTGCGCCCAGGCCCTGGATCTTGTGCGGGCCAGGCTTGCCGCCCGTGAGGATGGGGGAGTCAATGGGCTCGACACCCACCACGAGGACGGAGGGCTTGCGCTCCTTGAGCAGCTGACCGGTACCGCTGATCGTGCCGCCGGTGCCGATGCCGGCGACGAGGATGTCGACGGTGCCCTCGGTGTCGTCCCAGATCTCGATGCCCGTGGTGGCACGGTGGATCGCCGGGTTGGCGGGGTTCTTGAACTGGTTCGCCAGGATCGCTCCGGGCGTGGCCGCGACGATGCTGTTTGCCGTCTCGACCGCTCCGCGCATGCCGTCTGCACCGCTGGTCAGCACGATCTCGGCGCCGTAGGCGCGCATCATGACACGTCGTTCCTTGCTCATGGTTTCCGGCATTGCAGGATGACCTTGTAACCGCGGGCCGCGCCGACCATGGCGAGGGCGATTCCGGTGTTGCCACTCGTGGCCTCGACGATGGTTCCACCCGGGAGCAGGCTTCCGTCCGCTTCGGCGGCGTCGACGATGGCGACACCGATGCGGTCCTTCACGCTGCTGGACGGGTTGTAGAACTCCAGCTTCAGCAGCACGGTAGCGTCAAGCCCGGCCGTCAGGCGGTTGAGCTTGACGAGCGGGGTGCCTCCGACGGCTTTAGTGATGTCGGAGTAGATGGGTCTGGACATTCGGAGTCAACTTTCACTCGGGGGAAAAGGCCAACTTCAGCCTACGGGCAGTCACGCGTTCAGGGGAGTGAGATAGATTCCACTGTGACCTTTCGCGTAACAGAGCCAACCAATCCCGACCGCCCGCGTATTCCGGGAGATGTCGATTCCCTTCGTGAACTGGTGATCGACCAGCTTTCTCTCGCCGGAATCGCCGACGCCGAGGTCGATGCCGATCTGCTGATCGGGCACGTGCTCGGGCAGAGTCGGGGTGAGGTTCAGGCCGCCGGAATCTTGCGCAAGACCCTGAACGAAGCGGATGCCCTGGCGATCCTCGCGCTCGTCGATCGTCGAGCCCGGCGGGAACCGCTGCAGCACATCACCGGGCGCGCACCCTTCCGTGCGCTGAACCTGCTGGTCGGCCCGGGCGTGTTCGTGCCGCGGCCGGAAACGGAACAGGTCGCACAGTTCGCGATCGACGCCCTGAGGTCGATGCCCGACCCCGCACCGATCGGCGTCGATCTGGGGACCGGGAGCGGCGCGATCGCCCTGTGCCTCGCAACCGAGGTTCCGCATGCGCGTGTCTTCGCTGTGGAGAACTCGCCGGAGGCCTTCGAATGGACCAGTCGTAACTTCGCCGAGGTCGGTGCCCCGAACGCGACGCTCGAATTCGGCGACCTTGCCGATGCCTTCACCGAACTCAACGGCACGGTGGCCGTTGTCATCTCGAACCCGCCGTACATTCCCGCGGACGCAATTCCCCGCGATCCGGAGGTGCGTTTGTTCGACCCGGCCCACGCTCTGTTCGGCGGCGCGGACGGTCTCGACGTGGTGCGGCAGGTGTCCACGACGGCGCTTCGACTGCTGCGTTCGGGCGGCGTGCTCGTCATCGAGCACGGCGAGCTTCAGGGCGCTGCGATTCGCGCGATCCTGGCGGCGGACGGCTGGCGCGCTCCCGCCACGCACCCGGACTACACGAGCCGTGACCGGGCAACAACAGCGATTCGCAACGCCTGAATGTCTTCCCACGCGCGCTTCCTGCGGCTCACAGGGCGGCTCGGCTACAATTGTCCGAAATGACACGCATCTACAATTGCTCGGTCGAAGCTGATTACGCTGCCGGCAAGAGAATGGCCCTCTCGGCGATCGGCCGCAGCGCTCTCATCGTCATACCCACCGACACGGTCTACGGCATCGCGGCGGACGCGTTCAGCCCGGGAGCCGTGCAGAATCTTCTGGATGCGAAAGGGCGAGGTCGAACATCGCCGCCGCCCGTGCTGATTCCCGGGATCTCCACGATGGATGCGCTCGCCATTGACATTCCGCAGCCCGTGCGTGATCTCGTTGCGGAGTTCTGGCCGGGCGGTCTCACCGTGATCCTGAATGCCCAACCGTCGCTCGTGTGGGACCTCGGGGAAACCAGGGGGACGGTGGCCCTGCGCATGCCCAGCAACGCTGTGGCACTTGACCTCCTGAAGGAGACCGGGCCACTTGCGGTGTCCTCGGCCAACCTGAGCGGCCAGCCCGCGGCCGTCGACGCCCAGACCGCCGAGGCCGCCCTCGGCGACCGGGTCGCTGTCTATCTCGATGGGGGAGTGGCGGGCGAGGCATACGCCGTGGAGGCCGCCGCTTCCGAGAGCACAGCATCCACGATCGTCGATGCCACGTCATTCCATACCAACGGAGGCCTGCTGCACATCGTGCGCCACGGCGTGATCTCCCGCGCGGCTATAGCCGCCGTGATCGGCGAGGCCCTCGCGCCGGAGCCGGAGCCGGAGCCGGAGCCGGAGCCTGAGTCAGCGCCTGAGTCGGCGCCTGAGGCAGAGGACGGGCCTGCGGCAGAAGAAAAGTCACACCCCTCGTCAGACGTCGAATCCACTGCTCGCGACTGACCCATGACTCTTTTCCTGCTCCTCGCCCTCGTCTCCGCGCTCGTCACCTTCGGGCTGTCGATCGTGGTCTACAAACTGAGTCATCGCTACCAGCTGTACCCGAAGATCCGGGAGCGGGACGTGCACACACGCCCCACGCCGCGGCTCGGCGGCATCGCCATGTTCCTCGGCATCATGGTGGCCTTCGGTGTGGCGTACCTCGCCTCCTCGCAGTTTCCACCGCTGCAGCTGGTCTTCTCCGACCCGAAGCAGATCCTCGCGATCCTCGGCGCCGCACTCCTGATCGTTCTGGTCGGAGTCGCCGATGACGTCTGGGACCTCGACTGGATGACCAAGCTCGCCGGCCAGTTCATCGCAGCGGGGCTGGTGGCCTGGCAGGGCGTGCAGATCTACTCTCTGCCGATCGGTGGTCTGACGGTCGGTTCCGGGTGGATGTCCATCGTCTTCACCGTCGTGGCCATCGTCGTCGTGATGAACATGATCAACTTCATCGATGGGCTCGATGGACTCGTCACGGGCGTGGCCCTCATCGCCAACGGCGTCTTCTTCGTCTACAGCTACCTGCTGGTGCGGGACACGTCGCCGACCAACTACTTCAACCTCGCGTCGCTCATCGCGGCCATCCTCGTCGGAGCCTGTGTGGGCTTCCTGCCGATGAACTGGCATCCGGCCAAGATGTTCATGGGAGACGCCGGAGCGCTGTTGGTCGGGCTGTTGATGGCCACGTCGGCCGTCGCCATCACCGGCCAGATCGACCCGACCGCGGTGAACCGCTCGCAGCTCTTTCCCGCTTTCATCCCCATTCTGCTTCCCGTCGCAATCCTGATCATCCCGCTCCTGGACTTTGGGCTCGCGGTCTTCCGACGGGTGCGAGCGGGAAAATCGCCGTTCAGTGCCGACCGCAAGCATTTGCATCACCGCCTGCTGGACATGGGGCACTCCCACCTGCACGCGGTCCTGATCTTTTACGGCTGGACGGCCGCCGCCGCGATCGGCTGCCTGCTCTATTTCGTGTTGCCGGTCTACCTGGGCCTGCCCACCTGGTATGCCACCGTGTTCCTCGTGGTCTCACTGATCGCCTGTACGCTCGTCACCCTCGCTCCGCTCAGCCGCAGCAAGGCCGAAGAGAGGGCCAGCCAGCTGTCCCCGCGAAGCGCCCCCCCATACCGAAGAAATAGCCCAACTCGACCCTCTCGATGAGGCCGCGCAGACCCCACAGACTGCCGAGGAGACCACATGACCACGCCCGCCACCCCCACGCCGCAAGCCCCATTCACCCCGCCTGCTCAACCGACCTCCATTCCGATCCTGAAGCGCATCCTCGTCTACGGCGGGTTCCTCGCCGTGGGTATCGCTGTGGTCGGTGCCACCGTCGGCGGCCTCATCGACGGGTGGATCGGAGTCATCAGCGCGCTTGTAGGCACGGCCATGGCCGTCGTTTTCATGGGGATCACGACCGGCAGCATCCTGCTGGCCAATCGCTACGCCGGCCGTGAAGCCGCCATCGGCGCCTTCTTCGGCATCGTCATGGGCGGCTGGCTGGTCAAGTTCGTCGTATTCCTCGTGCTCATGGTGCTGCTGCGTGATCAGCCGTGGATCTCACCCGTCGTGCTTTTCCTGAGCATCATCGCAGGCGTGATCGGCTCCCTCGTGGTCGACGCGGTCGTCGTGATGAAGAGCCGGATGAGCTACGTGAGCGACGTCACCCTGCCGCCCGCCCCCGCGGACGAGTGACAGACCGGCCTCGATTCGGCTCGGGAACGTATTTCCGCTAGAGTAAACAGCGATCCCCCCGGTTTGCAGCTCTTCTACAGCGTCGTAAACCTGTCCCACATTCGTCGATGCGCGAGCAGAGCTCACCGCCCCGAAACAGGAGAAAGCGCTGCTAAAAATCGCCGTAAACCTGCTGGTCCCGTCTGCAACTGACGACGGCGGCTTCAATGGTCCAACCATCAATGAGTTTTTCCCCGATGCAATCTTCTTCGCGGACACTCCGTTCGAGATGAACCGAATCATCCTCATCCGCTTTCTTGCGGTTGCGGTTTTGATTCTGTTGTTCTGGCTCGGCACCCGCCGCATGAAGGTGATCCCGACCCGCATTCAGAGCCTGGCCGAAATGGGCCTGGACTTCGTGCGAGTCAACATCGCGGAAGACCTCCTCGGAAAGAAAGACGGCAGGCGCTTCCTGCCCCTGCTCACGACCATTTTCTTCATGGTCTTGTTCATGAACATCACCGGAATCATTCCGGGGCTTAATATCGCCGGTACTTCGGTGATTGGAGTACCGCTGCTTCTCGGCGTCATCTCCTACGGAGCGTTCATCTACGCCGGTGTCAAAAAGAGCCCGGCGAAGTTCTTCCGTAACTCGCTTTTCCCGCCCGGTGTTCCGCCGGCGCTGTACATCATCGTGACGCCGATTGAGTTCATCTCCACGTTCCTCATTCGTCCGGTCACCCTGACGCTTCGACTCATGATGAACATGATCGTCGGGCACTTGCTGTTGGTGCTGTTCTTCAGCGCAACACAGTTCTTCTTCT
>NZ_JPRS01000052.1 GCF_000738085.1 Cryobacterium sp. MLB-32 | reverse complement strand
GCGGTGCACGGTTACTACATCGGCTACAAGTTCCAGAAGGGCCTCGAGAAGGTCACCCAGGAGCGTCGCGACGAGATCAAGGACTACGCCTTCAACCTCGTCTTCGAGCTGTACGAGAACGAGGTGCAGTACACGCAGGACCTGTACGACGAGGTCGGCTTGACCGAAGACGTGAAGATGTTCCTGCACTACAACGCCAACAAGGCGCTGATGAACCTCGGCTACGAGGCCATCTTCCCGAAGGACGTCTGCGACGTGAACCCGGCGATCCTGTCGGCGCTCTCACCGAACGGCGACGAGAACCATGACTTCTTCAGCGGATCGGGTTCCTCGTACGTGATCGGCAAGGCCGTGGTTACCGAAGACGACGACTGGGACTTCTAGCCCGTCTCTATCAGCACGAAGGCCCCCGAGAAATCGGGGGCCTTCGTGCTGTGACGGGGAGACGGCATCCGCATAACTCCTGCAATTTCTGAACCCGGGTGAGCAGATCCGCGTAATCACAGGGGGCGGTGAAAACCCTCCCCACAGATCGCCGGAGTTATGGCGCAGCGTCGCAGACCCTTCTCATGCTCCGGGCGTGCTGGGGCGGCTAGGGTTGGGCATCTCGGGTTCAACCAGAACGGTCAGATCCCCGAACGCACGTGATTGGAAGAGCACCATGGCCCAGAACCCCAAACAGAGCAACAAGGTTGCCCGAGCGGCAAGCTCGGGTAGGAGAGACCCGCGGTTCGCCGCTGCGGCGGAGAGCGCCGCGGCGCGAGCCCGCGCCCTGGCGAAGAAGAAGCCCGCCACGTAGATTAGCGAGCTGGTCAGTCGGCGCCGCGCAGGTAGGCCAGCTGGGCGCGAACGGATGCCTCGGCGGCGAACCGCACGGCGGCATCCGTTTGGGCGTACACCACGTCCGTGATCTGGTCCACGGTCGCATCGGAACCCAGCGTGGCGAGGGCGGCGCGCACCTGGTCGAGGCGCTCGTGGCGGTGCGCGAGGTAGGCGTGGCAAATGGCCGTCAGGTCGGGGAGCACCGGGCCGTGCGCGGGCAGCACCGTGGCCGGCCCGAGCGCACGCAGCGCCTCCAGCGAGGCGAGGTAATCGGCGAGGGTACCGTCGATGATCGACGTTCCGCGGCCGAGAACGGTGTCGCCGGTGAGTACCGAACCGGTCGGGCCGTCGCCGGGCAGGTGCAGGCAGACCGAGTCGTCGGTGTGCCCCGGGGTGTGCACGACCCGGATGCGGGTGCCGGCCGCCTCGAGCAGCTCGCCGTCGATGAGAGGGTCGCCGTTCACGCAAAATGCCGGATCGAACGCCCGCACCGGGGCTCCGGTCAGTTCGGCGAAGCGAACACTCGCCGCCGTGTGGTCGGGGTGTCGGTGCGTGATGAGCACGAGCTCGACGTGGCGGGTCGCGGCGAGGGCGGCGAGGTGGCCCTCGTCCAGCGGACCCGGATCGACCACCACGATGGAGCGCGAATCGGGCGCGCCGATGAGGTAGCTGTTGGTGCCGTCGAGTGTCATCGGCCCGGCGTTCGGCGCGAGCAGGCTTCGGGTGAACGGGCTCGTGTGCTGCGGGCGGGCGATGTCATCGGGCATAGCTCGCAGCTTACGCGGGCGACGCTGGGCGGCGTTAGGGTGGGGGGAAGGTTCAGGACCCGACTGAATCAAGCGAGGACACCGCGATGACGCGAGATGCACAGACCGCCCCGGCGCCGATCGGGGTGGCCGCCACCGTGGTGTTGCTGCGCGACAGCGCGCACGGCCCCGAAGTGCTGTTGCTCGAACGGCCGCGCCACCGCGGGTCGTTTGCTGGTGCGTGGGTCTTTCCGGGCGGCGGCGTCGACCCCGAAGACCGTGTGGAGACGGATGCCGCGGCGCCCGACTCCGCTGACGGTGCCGACGACAGTGACGACGGCGAAGAGCGCGCCGCGCGCCGCGCGGCCGTGCGCGAGGTGCGCGAAGAGACCGGTCTGGAGATCTCGCCCAATTCGCTTCTGAGCACCGCGCTCTGGATCCCGCCGGCCAGCGCACCGAAGCGGCTGCGTACCTGGTTCTACGTCACGACCGCGCCGGCGGGCACAATCGTTCTCGCCGAGGACGAGGTTGTCGACCATGCGTGGCTGCGGCCGGAAGACGCACTCGAGCGGCACGCCTCCGCGTCGCTGACGCTGGTCGCGCCCACCTGGGTGACCCTGCACGGGCTGTGCGGCGTCGGTTCGGTCGCCGAGATTCTGGCGAACGCGGCGAAGCGTGGCCGAGCTCGATACGAGACCCGGCTCCGAGAGAGCGGGAGTGGCCCCGCCCTGTTCTGGGCGGGCGACGTGGCCTACGACGATGACGCGCACGTGGACGAGGCCGGCGGTCGGCACCGCCTCACTATCGGCGAGTTGCCGTGGGTGTACAGCACGAGCGGTCGGCCCTAATCCGGGCCAACCCTACTGCGTCGCAACGAAGTCCGCCAGAAGGACATCGAGTTCGGCCTTGTGCTCCTGCACGTACCGCGATTCCAGCGCGAATGTGGTCTCCAGAGCCTTCTGATCGAAGTCAACTTCTCTGATGCATTCGAGGTCGGCGACGGCCTGCGTGATCTCCGGGCCCCGCAGCGCATCCAAGGTGGCCGCGTCGGGCAGAACTGCGTCGGGCCCGGACGCAGTAGCGTACACGGCGTTGGCTTGTTCCTCGAAGGAAGCTGGCGCATCCGCTCGGGTGGCGAATAAGGGGAAGCCGGCATCGACGAGGCAGGTCGACCAGGGCACTTCGAGGGCGTGCATCTCAACGGATGATTCAACACCCTCAGAAGATGAATCCACGTGGCCCCACGCCGCGTCAACGACGGCCGTCACTCTGGCATCTTCCAGGGGCGGGGTTGCTGCCTCCGCCATGTCGATGCAGCCCGTTCCGTCAAGTGCAGGCTGCTCGGAGCCGTCTTCGTTCGGTGCAAGGAGTATCCATTGGCCGTGAAGAGTGTCGCTGTAAGCCTGCTCCCGCTCATATCCCAGGGTGTCGAGATATCCCCGGTTCGGATCGATGTACTCGTCGTCAAGGGTCAAATCCTCAAGCGTCGGAATCATCCCGTAGCCGTGAATCGCGGTCCACTCGTCTTCGTCAAGTGATTCCGAAAATGTGGAAAGGTCTGCCTGCGGGTCATCGGGGATGTAGTCGAATCCGGCGGCGGCCATGCACGCGACAACAGCAGCCGATACGGTGGCGCTGCGGGCCGCCTCGGCTTGTTCGTTGTACTCCGGAAAAAGCTCTCCGATATAGTCCATCAGCGGGCTGCCGGTGAAATCCACGGCCTCCACGGTGGGGGTGCCTGCGGCCTTGGGCGGCGCGTTGACGGCACATCCCGCGAGTGCGACAGAGAGCAGAGTGGCGACGGCAGCTGCCGCCCAGAGTGAGTGATGGCGCATGGAATTCCCCTAGTGGATGATGACCGCGACGGGCGTTTTCCACGGACGGATCGCCCCCCGATCAGTTATCAAGTTAGTGCATCATTCACATCTGTGGCGACACAGTCACGCGGCACGTGCGCTAGTACCAGTTGTTGGACTCCGAGTGGGCCCAGGCACCGCAGGGTGTGGTGTACCGCGAAGCGATGTAGCCGAGGCCCCAGCTGATCTGGGTGGCCGGATTCGTCTGCCAGTCGTCGCCGGCCGATTGCATCTTGCTGCCGGGCAGGGACTGCGGGATTCCGTAGGCGCCGCTGCTGGCGTTGTAGGCGTTCACCCGCCAGCCCGACTCGCGCTGCCACAGCGACACGAGGCAGCCCAACTCGGCTGAACTCCAGCCGCGGGCGGCCACCTGGACCGCGGCGATCTTCTGGGCCGCACCGCGGTCGACGACGCCTCCCGTCGGCGGAGGCCCCGCAGTGCCCGGAGTGCCCGGCGCCGAGGGGGAAGCTGCTGCCGCGGATGCCGCCGCGGCGGCGTTCGCGGCGGCCTGCCGTTGCTGCTCCACGAACGCCTGATGCTCGGCCACGCCGGTGCGGTATTGCCGCTCCACCTCCGTGGACGAGTTCTTGAGCGACGCGAGCTGGGCGTAGAGGGTCTCGCCGGTGGCCTGCTTCACGGCCACCTCGGCATCCGCGGCCCGTTGTGCCGTCTGCGTGGCGGCCAGGGCAGCCCGGGCTTTGTTCTGTAATCGGTCGCGTTCGCGCGTCATGACTTCGGCCTGAGCGGTGAGGGCCTCGGCCGCGTTGCGTTCGGCGTCGGCCTGCTCGGTGAGGCGGCCCGCCTGTTCGGTGAGTCGCGACATGGTGCCGAGCCGAAAGAGCAGGTCGTCGGCGTGCGCGCCGTCGAACAGGGCGCTCACCGACAGGCTGCCGCCACCGGAACGGTACAGCTGGGCGCCGAGCGCTCCCAAGCGTGTGCTGCTGGCCACCGAGCGGGCGGATGCCTCCTCCGCTCGAGCCGTCAGCACCGTGTGCCACGCGTTTGCCGTGCCGAACCGGGTCTGAGCCTCGGCGGAGAGAGAAGTTTGCGTCACGGCCACGTCGCCGAGTTCGGCCGCGCGCGCCTGCAACCCGTCGAGGGCGGACTCGATCCGCACGACCTCGGCCGCCGTCGCCGTCTCGCTCGACCTGGCCGCCTCCACGTCGGCCCAGGACGGGTACTCGTCGATGGCCGAAGCCGCTGACGTGACACCCACGCTCGAGGCCACGAGAGCGGCCGCGGTCGCCAGGCACAACACCCGCCCCCATCGACCCATATCTCAGCCCCACCTCAGAACAGCGAGCTTAGCCTCGAACCCGCGCGGTACGAAACGACCACGTGGCACCTCGGTACTACGCATGTCGCTGCCAAAACATCCCGCTGGCCGACGCCGCGAGGTCTCCGCTGGCCATAACCTGTGAGAAAGCAGCGAATGTCGGCCGCACGCGGCAGACTTCCAGACAGATGATCGTAATGGGGAAGAGGGTTCACGCCATGCCGGAGTTCACCGAAGCGGAGCCGCTCACCGAGCCGGTCGAGGCCGATGCGCAGGCGGCCCCGCCGCCCACGCCACCGGGCGACGCGGCGGCGGCGCTCTCGATCCGCGGACTGGGTAAACGTTTCGGCGAGACCGTGGCCGTGAACGGCATCAGCCTCGACGTTCCGGTGGGGTCCTTCTACGGCCTCGTCGGTCCCAACGGAGCCGGCAAAACGACCACGCTCTCGATGGCCACCGGACTGCTCCGCCCCGACGTGGGCGAGATCTGGATTCAGGGCATCGACGTGTGGAAGAACCCGCTGGAGGCGAAGCGCCTGGTGGGCATCCTCGCCGACGGAGTGCGGCTCTTCGACCGGCTCTCCGGCCAGCAACTCGTTACCTATTCGGGCCTGCTGTCGGGGATGACCCGCGAAACCGTGGCCGAGCGCGTCGCCGACCTGCTGAACCTGCTCGACCTGCAGGATGCCGCCGGCACCCTCGTGGTGGACTATTCCGCCGGCATGACCAAGAAGATCGCGCTCGCCTGTGCCCTCGTGCACGCCCCGCGGTTGCTCGTGCTCGACGAACCGTTCGAATCGGTCGACCCGGTGTCGGCCGCGAACATCCGCGATATTCTGCAGGGCTACGTGCGCTCCGGGGGCACCGTGATCGTGTCGAGCCACTCCATGGACCTGGTGCAGCGGATGTGTGACCACGTGGCCGTGATCGCCGCCGGCCGCGTTGTGGCCGCCGGCACCATCGACGAAGTGCGTAATGGATCGACGCTCGAAGACCGCTTTGTCGAACTCGTCGGCGGGCGCCACCACGCAGAGGGGCCGGCATGGTTAAACATCTCGTAACGCTGCGCCTCCTCCTGCTGCGCAACAGCCTGCGCCGCAGCCCCTGGCAACTCGTGGCCGTGATCTTCGGCGCGATTTACGGAATCGGCCTGCTCATTGGCGTGACCGTCGGCCTCTTTGCGCTCAGCAACGCCCCCGTTGACATTGGCCGAATGGTGGTCGTGCTGGCCGGTTCGGCCACGATTCTTGGCTGGCTCGTGCTCCCCATCGTGGTCTCCGGCATCGACCAGACGCTGGACACCGCGCGCCTGGTGAACTTTCCGATCCCGCTCAGCCAGTTGCTGATCGGGCTCACCCTCGCCGGTGTTCTTGGCATTCCGGGAATCGTCACGCTGCTCGCCGCGCTCGCCACTGCCGGAACGTGGTGGAAGCATCCGGTGCTCGCTCTGGTCGCTCTCGTGTGTGCCGCGCTCGCCGCCCTCACCTGCGTGGTGGGATCGCGCATGGTGACGGCCCTGAGTTCCACGCTCACCTCCGGTCGTCGGTTCCGGGAGGTGGCGGGAACGCTCATCCTGATTCCGGTGTTCCTCGCCGGGCCGATCTTCGCCGGCACCTTCAGCGGGCTCGACAGGGCTCAGGGTGCCCTGCCCGGGGCAGCCGAGACACTGTCCTGGACTCCGCTCGGCGCGCTGTGGGCGGTTCCCTCTGAACTCGCGCTCGGGCAGTACGGCGCCGCGGGGGTGAAGTTCCTGATCGGAGTCGGGACGCTCGTGGTGATGGCGCTGGTCTGGCGGAGGGCGCTGGCCATCGTGCTCGTCACGCCGGCTCGATCCGCGTCGCGCAAGGCGGCCAGGGGCAAGCTCGGCCTGTTCGCATTCGTTGCGGAGACGCCCACCGGGGCGGTGCTGGCGCGCACGCTCACCTACTGGATCCGTGACCCGCGGTATTCGAAGCAGCTGATCATCGTGCCGCTGATGCCCGCGCTCCTGTGGTTCTACAGCACCACGAATGACTCGCTCGCCTTCTTCAACGGGATGGCACCGATCGCTGCGCTGCTGCTGGCCCTCGCCATCTACACCGACCTCTCCTACGACAGCACGGCCTTCGCCCTGCACATGTCGCTGGGGGTCACCGGACGAGCAGACCGCACCGGGCGCGCGCTGGCCGTTCTGGTCTTCGCGGGCCCCATTGTGCTGATTTTCTCCGTGGTGTCGGTGTGGCTCTCAGGCTCGTGGAGTCTGTTGCCCGGTCTGCTCGGCCTCTCGATCGGCATTCTGCTGAGTGGCCTCGGGCTGTCGAGCGTGTCGTCCGCCACCGTTGTGGTTCCGGTTCCGGCGCCGGGAGACAGTCCGTTCAAGTCGCCTCCCGGGGCCGGGTTCACGACCTTCGTGTCGACCCTGGTCACCTGGGGAATTCTCACGCTACTGGTCGCCCCCGAATTGACCCTGCTAATCGTGGCCGCCTCGACGGGTCAGGCGATCTTCGGCTGGCTTGGTCTCGTGCTGGGGCTCATTCTCGGTCCGGTGTTCTTCGTGGTGGGCATCCGCTGGGGCGGCGCCCGCCTCGACCGACGCGCCCCGGAGCTACTCGAGTCGCTTGCGCTGCAGCGGTAGCCACCGCTTCCGGCGGCCGATGCTCGTGCGTCTCCCGCCCCTGATGAGTGATCAGGGGCGGGAGACCTTCTCCTAGAAGGGGTAGGCGCCGGGTACTCGGCGGAGGGTGATCCAGCGGGTCTCGGTGAACGCGTCGATATTGGCCTCCGCACCACCCTGTCTCGATCCGGTGCCCGAGGAGCCGACGCCGCCGAAAGGGGTGTTTGCCTCGTCGTTGACCGTTTGGTCGTTGATGTGCACGATGCCGGAGGGGATCCGCTGCGCGAGTTCGAGGCCGCGGAGGGCGTCGGCCGTCACGATGCCGAGCGAGAGGCCGTATTCGGTCGTCGTTGCGATGCGCACGGCCTCATCGTCCGTGCTGAACGGAACGACCGAGGCGACAGGTCCGAACACCTCCTCACAAAACGCGGGCGCGTCCAGCGGCGAGTTGGCCAGGACGGTCGGTCGGTAGAACAACCCGTCGTAGGTGCCGCCGGCTTTCAGCTGCGCCCCGGCTTCGATGGAGGCCGTGACGAGGCGGTGAACCCGGTCCCGCTGGTTCTCGTCGATGATCGGACCGAGGTGTACCTGGTCGGTGGCGGGGTTGCCCACCGCCAGCGAGTCCGCTTTCGCGGCGAGCTTCTCGACATACTCGTCGAAGATGCTCTCGTGCACGAGGTGACGGCCGACCGTCATGCAGATCTGGCCCTGGTGCAGAAACGAGCCCCAGGCCGCGAGGTTGACCGCCTTGTCGACGTCCGCATCGGCGAGCACGAGGAATGCGGAGTTGCCACCGAGTTCGAGGTGGGCACGTTTCAGATATTTGCCCGCAAGCTCACCGACCGCGCGTCCGGCCCGCGTTGAGCCGGTGAAGGCAATCACGCGGATGTTGGGATCGGCGACCATGGCTTCCCCGACATCCGCGCCGCCGGTGACCAGCTGCAGGAGGCCGGCCGGAAGCCCCGCTTCCTCGAAGATGCGCACCATCATCACACCGCCGGTGACCGCGGTGCGTGGGTCGGGCTTGAGGACGACCGCGTTGCCGAGTGCGAGCGCGGGTGCGACCGCGCGGATGCCGAGGATGATCGGCACGTTGAAGGGGGAGATGACACCCACGACCCCGACAGGCACGCGCTGGGCGAACGAGAGCCTCGGCTCCTCGCTCGACAGCATCTGGCCCAGTGGATGCGACGGCAACGCGGCCGCCTCGTAGCACTCCTGGGCGCCGACGTGCAGGGCGAAGCCGGCCAGCGCGGGCACGGCGCCGACCTCGCGCACGTTCCAGTCCATGATCTCGGCGGCGTGCTGCTCGAGTAGTGCCGCGGCCCGGCGGAGCACGCCGGCGCGCACCGGGTGAGGAGTGGCGGCCCAGGCCTTCTGTGCGTCAGCGGCGTTGGCTGCGGCCGTGGTCACGTCGGTCGGGCCGGCGATTCCCACGCGACCGATCTCGGCCCCCGTCGCGGGTTCGATCACGGGAATGTGGCCGCCGGAACCGGAGACCCAGGCGCCATCGATGTAGATCCGCCCGGACCAGGCAACCGGGTCGAGGAATCGAGGGGCATCGGTATGGTTCATGGTGAGGGTCATGGGACTCCTTTGTCCTGCGAACGTGCACGGAATCTCACACTACCTATATAGATAGGCATACTTCAAGACCCGCAGACGGGTGATAACCAGGCAGGTTCGGATCGTGACCCGACCGGGCCAGGAATCGCGTCAGCGCGTGGGCAGCAGCTCCGGTGCGCGGCAGGCCTGGCCGGCCGGGTAGTTCAGGCACTCGCCGAGCACGGCCGGATACGGTGTGGAAGCGGGATCGCCGAACCACTGTTCGTAGAACGCCCAGAAATTCAGGTTGCCGTAGGTTGAGCACTCGTCGCCCGTGTCGCCGATGTTCGCCAGCGCCGCCGCGTTGGGTTGATACGGCGTGTAGTTGTAGAGGTTCGCGGTGGCCTGATTGCGAATCTGTACCGTGCTCGCGCCGCACTCGGCGTTAGGGTTGAAACCCACGTCGACCGCGCCGCGCTGGTAGGCACGGTCGGGCTCCTGGGTGTACTGCCGGAACTGCCAGGCCGCATTGTACACCTGGTTGAAGAAGCCGAAGTACTCGGCGTCGCAGTCCGCGGTATCAGGGCAGCCGTAGCCGGTGGCTCGCAGGTAGCCGCTCTCGGTGGGGCGGGTGAGCAGCGACTGCTCCTTCTGCAGTAACACGAGCAGCACCCGCGGTGAGATGGTGCAGGCCTCGGCGACTTTCGCGATGATGCGGCTGGCCTTTTCGTGGGGCGCGCCCGGATACGCGCTGCAGTGGCCGACCGCCTGGACCGGCTGATCGGTGGTGTCTTCCCGGTATTCCCAGGCGCAGGCGGCGGTATCGGTGCGCACGCAACTGCGCTCCTCAAGGAAGGTCTGGATCTCGTCCTCGGTCATGGCATCCGGATTGAAGAAGTTGTAGTCGCTGACGATCGAGCCCGGGTCGAACGGGGCCGGTTCGTCGGCCTCGGATGACGCCCGGGGCGGTGCCGCGTACGCCGGCGCGGGTGCCAGACCGGCCACGAGCGCTGTGCCGAGAAGGGCCGCAATCATCGCCAGTGCAGAGAAACGGTGGCGCGCTGCAGCGAAAGACCTCATACCAAAACCCTAGCCGGGTCTGATCCGGCCACGCTGACAGACGTCGCCGCGGCACGTGTCTGGTCGGCGGGCATTCGTTCCATCGAGTGCCGCCCACGTAAACGAGGGCCGCGAGGGCCGCGAGTCAGTCGGTGACGGCGGTGGTCGCGGCGTTCACCACCACCGTGGGGGACTGGATGTTGAGCACGAGGGAATGACTGACCGAGCCGAGCAGAAAGCGCTTGATGCCGTGCACGCCATGGTTGCCCACCACGAGCAGGGCGGCACCCCGCGCGGCCTCCAGGAGCGCCCATTGTGGGGCGCCGCGCACCAGGGACGACCGCACGCACACATCCGGGTAGCTCTCCTGAATCAGCGCAACGGACTCATCGAGAACGTTCTGGTGGATGTCTTCGAGGGACTTGAGGAATTCCATGTCGGGGATAGCCGATTCGGGCCAGACGAGCGGTTCCTGCCAGGCATGAATGGCGTGGATCTCGTCGCCTGTGCGGGCGGCTTCGGCGGCCGCGAAATGCACCGCGGCGAGGGCGGCGGCGGAACCGTCGACGCCCACGACCACGCCGACGCCCCGCGTTCCGTCGTTCTCGGGGATGATGGCGACGGGTCCGTTCGCCGCGCCGGCGAGGCGAGCCCCGACCGACCATTCATAGCGCACGGTGGGGCCGTCGCGGCGATGCGTTCCTACCACCACCAGAGCGTTCTCGGTCGAGAGGCGCTTGAGCTCCTCAATCGGGTCGCCCGGAACCACCTCCGACCGTATGCGCACGGAAGGGTGCGCTTCCTGCACGCGCCGCACATCGTTCTGGAGGGCGATCGGAGCCGTCACCGCTACCGATTCCGGCATGAAGTAGTCCGCGGACTCGCTCGTGCGGTCGACCACCCGAACCATGATGAGTTCGCTGCCGGCGGAGCGTTCGAGGGCCCAGTCCAGTGCGGCCTTCGAGGGCGGGCGGCCGTCCCAGGCAACGATCGACTTGTCAATCACGTTCTCTTCCCTCCACCGAAAAACAGGAAACGCTGCACTCCAGCGCAATGCTAGCGGGCGATGACGACCTTAAGTGCTTTAGTTTCGGCCGCGCGTCCAAACGTGTCATAGGCGTCGAGAAACTGGTCGAACGTGAAATGGTGCGTGGCGAGTTTTTCGGCCGGCAATTTGCCCTTGGCGACGAGTTTGAGCAGCATTTTGGTGGTGTTGGCGTTCACCAATCCCATGCTGATGTTGATGTTCTGGATCCATAGGTTTTCGAGGTGCAGGTCGACGGGAGCGCCGTGCACGCCCACGTTTGCCACGTTCCCGCCGGGGCGCACGATCTCGGTGGCCATGGTGAAGGTCTGCGGAATGCCCACGGCTTCGATGGCGACGTCGACCCCGGCGCCGTCGGTGAGGTTCAAGACCTGCTCTTTCCAGTCTGCGGAACCGGACACCACGACATCCGTCGCCCCGAATTCCCTGGCGCGTGCGAGGCGGTTCTCGTCGAGGTCGATCGCGATGATGGTCGCAGCGCCGTAGAGCCCGGCGGTTGCGATGGAGGCGAGGCCCACCGGGCCGGCGCCAATCACGGCAACGACGTCGCCGGGCTTGACCCGGCCGTACTGCACGCCGATTTCAAAACCTGTGGGCAGGATGTCCGAGAGCATGACCGCCTGGTCGTCGGTGACGCCCTCCGGTAGCTTGTGCACGGAGTTCTCGGCGTAGGGCACGCGCACGAACTCGGCCTGGGTGCCGTCGATCAGGTGGCCGAATACCCAGCCGATGCCCGACGCGCCCTCGTCGCCGAGGCAGTGCGAGAAGAGTTGGGCGCTGCAGTTGACGCAGTGGCCACAGGACTTGATGCAGGAGATGATGACGCGGTCGCCGACGGCGAGACTCGACACCGAGTCGCCGATCTCGGTGATGGTGCCCACTCCTTCGTGGCCGAGGATGCGCCCGACGGCCACCGCGGGCACGTCGCCTTTGAGGATGTGCAGGTCGGTTCCACAGATCGTGGTGGTGTCCACGCGCACGATGACGTCCGTGGGGTTTTCGATCTTCGGGTCGGGAACGTCGGTCCAGCTCTTCAGGCCGGGGCCGCCATAAACGAGTGCCTTCATGTTCTTCTCCTCATCGGGTCGCGGTGTGCGGTGACACCTAGAGTAGGGGGGTCGGGCGCGCAGGCCTAGGGCCGAAAGTCATAACGGCGTCCCGCCGGGACTTCCGCCCCTAGCAGTGCCGGGGCGGATGCGGGATAGTGAGCGTGGGCGGCGACTGGGCTGGCCCAACCGGGAGGCCGTCAACGACGACACCCCCTTCGAAAGATGAGGTAGAACCGTGGACCGGAAAATCATCGTCGGTGTCGATGAATTGGAACCCAGCGCGACCGCGTTGGAGTGGGCGCTGCGGAGGGCGGAGGAGCTGGACGTTCCCGTCGCCCTCGTGCACACCGTGCAGGCCGCGTGGCTGGCCGAGGGGTACGGCTACTACAACAGCATCATCGATGAGGAGCAGGGACTCGTTCGGCAGATCGAATCGCGCGCCGCTGAACTCGCCCCCACGGTGACCGCGACGGCGACGCTTCGCACCGGCACGGCACCTCACGTGCTCAGCGAGTTGTCGCACGACGCGAGCCTCGTCGTGGTGGGAACCGATCGCAAGACCGGGTACGACGGGGATTTTTTTGGCAGCGTGAGCCTGCAGATCGCGGCCCAGAGTGCCTGCCCCGTGGCCGTTATTCCGGAGCTGCCGTTCGGTGATCGATCCGGCGTGGTCGTCGGCGTTGACGGGTCGGAAGATGCGCTCGACGCCGTGGAGTTTGCCGCGGCCGAGGCCGACCGCACCGGCCAGGACCTCACGGCCGTCTATGCCGCGCGCGTTCCTACCCAGCGCGTGCTCAAATACATCCCCGAGGAGAGCATCGCCGAGCGCCTCGATGAGGAACGCGTGGTGCTGGCGGAATCGGTGGCCGGCCTCACGACGCGCTACCCCGACCTCATCGTTCATCAGATTCTCGTGACCGATTCCACCCCGGCTCGGGCGCTGCTCCATGCGGCGGTGAACGCGCAGCTTCTCGTGGTGGGCAGTCACGGTCGAGGCGCGCTGAGTCGCCTGTGGATGGGTTCGGTCAGCCACGAGGTGCTCGGTCAGGCACCCTGCCCCACCGTCATCACGCGCACGCGGCACGCGAAGTCCTGAGCGTGTGACGAGAGTGGATGCGACGGCCCGGGGTCGGCGCATCCGCTCTCGTCGGGCGGCGGATGGCGTCAGCGCTGGTTGTCCACGCGCTGTTTCACAACATAAACGGCGGCCTGGGTGCGACGCTGGAAGTCGAGCTTGGCCAGCATCGAGGACACGTAGTTCTTCACGGTTTTCTCGGCCAGGAACATGGACTGCGCGATCTCGCGGTTGGTCAGGCCTTCGCCGATCAGGTCGAGAACCTTACGCTCCTGCGGGGTGAGCGAGGCGAGGCGGGCGTCTTGCGGGTCGGCCATGCCCTGGATCACGGCCGCTCGCGTTACGGGATCAAAGAGGTTCTCTCCGGCGGCGGCTCGACGGATGGTGTCGAGCAGATCGTCGCTGCGGATCTCCTTGAGCACGTATCCGGCGGCGCCGGCGAGGATGGCCCCGCGCAGGGCGTGCTCGTCGTCGTAGCTGGTCAGGATCACGCACTGCAGGGTGGGATCGATCGAGCGCACGTCGCGGCACACTTCGATACCGGTGCCGTCGGGAAGACGTGCGTCGAGAATGGATACATCCGGTCGCAGCCCGGGGATGCGGCGCGTGGCGTCTTCGGCCAGGCCGGTGTCGCCGACGATGTCGAAGCCCTCGCCCTCGAGCAGTTCACGCAGGCCTCGGCGCACGAGGTCATGGTCGTCGAGGATGAAGACCCGCATGGGCCGGTCGACTGCACCCGGTTTTGTGCGTGTGCTGTCGGGCATCGTGCTCCTCTCGTGCCTGAGGGCGGGCACGACCCGCTTTCGGACTGTTAAGTATCTCCCGAATGGGTGACCACGTGTAGGGCCGAACGGCCGTAGACGAGGTGGGTCAGGAACGGACGAGGCGGGCGATGGCGGCCGAGGCTTCCGCGATCTTGGCATCGGCCTCGGGGCCGCCGGCCTCGGCGGCATGGCGCACGCAGTGGTTCAGGTGGTCGTCGAGGAGGCCCAGGGCCACCGACTGCAGGGCGCTGGTCATGGCGGAGACCTGCGTGAGGATGTCGATGCAGTACTTGTCATCGGTGACCATCCCCTGCAGGCCGCGGGCCTGTCCCTCGATGCGGCGGAGGCGCTTGAGGTAGTCGTCCTTGTTGGAGATATACCCGTGGGCGCCGTCGTGCGAATCGGCACCGTTCGAGTCGGCACCGTGCGAGTCGGCCGGCTTGGCGAGTGGGGCGTGCGTGCTCTCGTGCTGCATGGCGTGCATCCTTCGTGTTTGCTACCCCCGAGGGGTATGCTTAAGAATAGCCCCATCGGGGGTGATCGACAAGAACTGAGGTTAACCGATGAGTACCGTCAACACATATCACGTGACCGGCATGACCTGTGGGCACTGCGTAGCGAGTGTCACAGAAGAGATCGGCCTGATCCCGGGTGCAGAGAGCGTGAGCGTCGAACTCGTGGTGGGCGGCGAGTCCGCCGTCACGGTGACGAGTGCGCAGGATCTCGATCTTCCGGCCGTCGCGGCCGCTGTGGAGGAAGCTGGGTACCAGCTCGCCCTGCAGCACTCATGAGTGCCCAGATCGACCTCGTGGTGGGGGGCATGACCTGTACGTCGTGTGCGGCTCGCATTGAAAAGAAGCTGAACCGGATGCCCGGGGTCGAGGCCACGGTCAACTACGCCACCGAGAAGGCCACCGTGTCGATACCGGACGGCACCTCGGTGGAGGACGCTATCGCCACCATTGAGGCCACCGGGTACACCGCGACGCTGCCGTTGCCGCCGGAGGCCCCCGCTGATCGACCGGACCGTGAGCTTGACCTGCTGCGCCAGCGGCTGCTCGTGTCGGCGGCGCTGGCGCTGCCGGTGGCCCTGCTCTCGATGATCCCCCCGCTCCAGTTCGACAACTGGCAGTGGCTCGCGCTCACCCTCGCCGCTCCGGTGGCTGTCTGGGGGGCCTGGCCCTTCCACCGCGCCGCGTTCACGAATGCCCGCCACGGCGCCGCCACGATGGATACCCTCGTGAGCGTCGGAGTGCTCGCGGCCCTCGGCTGGTCTCTTTATGCCCTCTTCTTCGGCACGGCCGGCATGGTGGGAATGACCATGGGGTTCAGTTTCACCGCATCGCCGCAGGGCGGAGCCGGCGAGATCTATCTCGAGGTGGCATCCGCTGTCACGGTCTTCATTCTGGCCGGTCGCTACGCCGAAGCCCGCGCCAAGCGACGGTCGGGTGCCGCGCTGCTCGCCCTGCTCGAACTCGGTGCCAAAGAGACCACGCTGCTGCGCGACGGTGTCGAAACACGCGTCGCCACGTCGACACTCGTGGTCGGTGACCGGTTTGTGGTGCGTCCTGGCGAAAAGATCGCCACCGACGGCGACATTGTCGATGGCAACTCCGCCGTGGACGCCAGCATGCTCACCGGGGAATCCGTTCCGGTCGAGGTGGGCCCCGGCGATTCCGTGGTGGGTGCCACTCTCAATGCGGGTGGTCGGCTCGTCGTGCAGGCCACCCGGGTGGGGGCCGACACGGAACTCGCCCACATCGGCCGTCTGGTCGAGCAGGCCCAGACCGGCAAGGCCGACGTGCAGCGTCTCGCCGACCGTGTCTCGGCCATTTTCGTTCCGATTGTGATCCTTCTTGCGCTGGGCACCCTGGCTGTCTGGCTACTGGTCGGCGGCGGCGCGGAGCTCGCGTTTACCGCTGCGGTGGCAACCCTGATCATCGCGTGTCCCTGCGCGTTGGGCCTCGCCACGCCAACGGCCCTCCTCGTCGGAACCGGCCGCGGTGCCCAACTCGGCATTCTGATCAAGGGTCCGCAGGTGCTTGAATCCACCCGCCGGGTTGACACGATCGTGCTCGACAAGACCGGAACGGTCACCACCGGCAGGATGACGGTCGCCACCGTCACCGCCATCGAGTGCAGCAGCAACACCGAGCTGTTGCGATTTGCCGGCGCCGCAGAGAGCGGGTCGGAGCATCCGATCGCCGTGGCCATTGCGGCCGGGGCGGTGGCGCGCGTGGGCGAACTGCCCGTGGCCGAGTCATTCGCCTCCGAGCAGGGCCTCGGCGTGCAGGCCGTCGTCGACGGGCACCTCGTGCTCGTCGGCCGCCCCCAGTGGCTCGCCGAGTCGTGGAGCATCACGCTCCCCATCGAACTTCAGGCCGTGCTCGGCATGGCCGAAAGTCGCGGAGAGACCGCGGTCGTCGTGGCCTGGGACGGCAAGGCTCGCGGAATCGTGGGCGTCTCCGACGAGGTGAAACCCACGAGTGCCGCTGCCGTGGCGCATTTCCGCAGCCTGGGGCTGACGCCAATGCTGCTCACCGGCGACAACGAGGTGGTCGCGCGGGCGGTCGCCGACGTGGTGGGCATCACCGATGTCACATCCGGCGTGTTGCCGGCGGGCAAGGCCGACATCATCCGGGCGCTGCAGGCGAAGGGCGCCGTCGTGGCCATGGTCGGCGACGGCGTGAACGATGCCGTCGCGCTCGCCACCGCCGACCTCGGCATTGCCATGGGCACGGGAACGGATGTCGCCATCGAGGCGAGCGACCTCACGCTGGTGCGCAGCGACCTGATGGCAGCGGCGGATGCCATCCGGCTGTCCCGCAGCACGCTGCGCACGATCAAGGCCAACCTGTTCTGGGCCTTCGCGTACAACGTGGCGGCGATTCCGCTTGCCATGCTCGGCCTGCTCAACCCGCTCATCGCGGGGGCGGCGATGGCCTTCTCGTCGGTGTTCGTGGTGACGAACAGCCTGCGGCTGCGCCGGTTCCGGGCGCTCGCCCAGTAGCCCGGTCTTCTCAACCTGACGAGTGGTGGTGGTGGTCAGACCCGGGCGGGGGCGGGCTTCCGGGCGTCGTCGCCAAGGATGGCGGCGGCGCTCACGTCGGGTTGCAGGTCGAGGCGGCGCAGCAGCTGGGCGTTGAGGGCCACGACCACGGTGGATATCGACATGAGCAACGCCCCCACCGACATGGGGAGCACGAAGCCGATCGGTGCCAGCACTCCGGCGGCGAGGGGGACGGAGATCAGGTTGTAGCCGGCCGCCCACCACAGGTTCTGCGTCATCTTGCGATACGAGGCTCGAGAAAGTTCGATCACCGACAGCACGGAACGCGGGTCGTCGCTGACGAGGATGACTCCGGCCGAGGCGATGGCGACATCCGTTCCGGCGCCGATCGCGATGCCCACATCGGCCTGGGCGAGGGCCGGTGCGTCGTTGACGCCGTCGCCGACCATGGCCACCGTGCGGCCTTCGGCCTGCAGTTCGGCAACCTTCGCGGCCTTGTCATCGGGGTGCACGCCCGCGAAAACGCGATCGATGCCGAGTTCGGCGGCCACCGACTGCGCCACCGCCTCGGCGTCGCCGGTGATCATCACCACCTGGATTCCGAGCGCGTGCAGGGCGTCGACGGCCTGCCGGGATTCCTCCCGCACCTCGTCGGCGAGGGCGATCGCGCCGATCACCCGGTCGCCGTCGAGCACGTGCAACACGATCGCGCCCTCCTCGGACCAGGCGTCGGTGACCTTCACCGGCGTTGCCCCGTGGGCTCGCAGCAGACTGGGCCCGCCCACGCTGATCTTTCGGCCGCCCACGGTGGCCGTCACGCCGGTGGCGGCCTCGGTCTGAAAATCGGTCGCCCGGTCGACGGTGAGGCCGCGGGTGTCGGCGGCCGCGATGATCGCCTTCGCCAACGGATGCTCGCTGTCCGCCTCGGCGGACGCGGCGAGGCCGAGCAGTTCGTCGTCGGAGTCGTCACCCGTGGTGTGCACGTGGGTGACGACGGGCTCACCCTTGGTCAGGGTTCCGGTCTTGTCGAAGAGCACGCTGGTGACCCGGCGCATGCTCTCGAGGGCCAGTCTGTCCTTGATCAGCACGCCGCCGCGCGCGGCACGCTCGGTGGCGATGGACACCACGAGCGGGATGGCGAGCCCGAGGGCGTGTGGGCAGGCGATCACGAGAACGGTGATGGTGCGGATGACGGCGTCATCCGGGTAGCCGAGCAGGGTCCAGGCGAGGAAGGTGAGGGCTCCGGATCCCAGGGCGAACCAGAACAGCCAGCCGGCCGCCCGGTCGGCGATGCGCTGAGCGCGGCTGGACGAGGACTGCGCCTCGGCGACGAGGCGGGAGATGCCGGCGAGGGCCGTGTCGTCGCCGACCGCATCCACGCGCACCCGCAGCACGGAATCCGTGGCGACGGCACCGGCCACCACATGGTCGCCGGGCCCGCGGGACACGGGCCGGGATTCGCCGGTGAGCATGGACTCGTCGACGTCGGCCGTGCCCTCGGTGACCGTGCCGTCGGCGGGGATCCGGCCGCCCGGACGCACGATCACCACGTCGCCGAGCACCAGGTCGGCGGGCGCGACGATGACGGTCTGATCGCCGTCGATGCGCTCGGCCTCGTCGGGCAGCAGGGCGGCCAGCGATTCCAGCGCCGTGCCCGTCTGGGCCAGCGAGCGCATCTCGATCCAGTGGCCGAGCAGCATGATCACCACGAGCAGGGCGAGCTCCCACCAGAAATCGAGCGCGTGGTCGAGGATGCCGAGCGTCGCGCCCCACGAGGCGAGAAAGGCCACGGTGATGGCGAGGGCGATGAGCAGCATCATGCCGGGCGCGCGGGCCTTGAGCTCGCTGACCGCTCCGGTGAGGAACGGTTTACCGCCCCACACGTACATGACAGTGCCGAGAACGGGGGAGATGAAGGCGATTGCCGTGACGTCGGGCAGCTCGTAGCCGATGATGCTCGCGAACATGTCGCTGAACAGGATGGTGGGCACGGCGAGCACCAGCATGATCCAGAACAACCGCCGGAACTGGCCTACGTGGTCTCCGTGACCTGCGTGGCCGCCGTGACCCGCGTGGTCCATGCTGCCGTGGTCTGTGGCGCCGTGGTCCATGGTGCTGTGGTCCATCGAGCTCTGGTTCCCGTGCGTGCTGCTCATTGTTCGAGCCTAACCCCGAGAGGGGGGCAATTGACCCGGGGCGGGACGGAGACAACGGGGAAGAGGTGGATGCCTGGGGTGGCGTCAAGCATACCCCTTGGGGTATAGTTGGCGCAGGAGGTTACACATGAAGACACTTATTGTGGGCGGGGTTGCCGGTGGCATGTCCGCGGCTACCCGGCTGCGACGGCTCGACGAGACGGCCGAGATCGTGGTGTTCGAACGCGGCCAGTACGTGTCCTTCGCCAACTGCGGGCTGCCGTATTACGTGGGTGGCCTGATCGAGGACCGCGCCCAGCTGCTGCTGCAGACCCCCGAATCACTCACCGCCCGGTTCCGCCTCGACGTGCGCATCAACCACGAGGTCACGGGCATCGATCCCGTGGCGAAGACCGTCGCGGTGCGGGACACCCTGACGGGCGAGACCTCCACCGAGACGTATGACCGGCTCATTCTGGCCGCCGGCGCCGCGGCCCACGAGGGCGCCCACAACGTGGCCACCTCGACCCTGCGCACCGTCGACGACGTCGACTACATCGAGTCCGTGCTCGCGGCCAAGCCTGAGGGCGCCTCCGCCGTGGTGATCGGTGGCGGCTTCATCGGGCTCGAGGCCGTGGAGAACCTCGTGCACCGCGGCGTGCACGTCACGCTCGTGCAGCGCGGCCTGCAGGTCTTCACCCCGCTCGACCCCGAAATGGCCGCCCCCGTGCTGGCGACCCTGCGCGAGCACGGCGTCGACGTGCGGCTCGACACCACCGTGCTCGGCGCATCCGTTGACGGCGCCCTTGAGCTCAGCGACGGCACCACCGTGCCGGCCGACCTCGTGATCGACGCGAGCGGCGTGCGCCCGGCCACCGAGCTGGCCACCCGGGCCGGACTGCGCGTCGGCGCGAGTGGCGGCGTCTGGGTCGACGACACCCAGCGCACGAGCGATCCCTTCATCTACGCGGTCGGCGATGGCGTGGAGAAAACGGATGCCCTGACCGGCGAACCCCTGCTCGTCACCATGGCGGGCCTTGCCAACCGTCACGGCCGTGCGGCCGCGGACAGCATCGCCGGCGAGCCGGAACCGTCATCCCCCGCGCTCGGCACCTCGATTCTGGGGCTCTTCGGTCTCACGATCGCCCTCACCGGCTGGAGCGAGAAGCGCCTCGTGGCCGCTGGGCGAGCGCATCGGATAGCGCACACGCATCCGTCATCGCACGCCGGCTATTACCCGGGAGCCCAGGGAATGAGCATGAAACTGCTGATCGACCCGGCGACCGACGCCATTCTCGGTGCCCAGATCGTGGGCGGCGACGGTGTGGACAAGCGCATCGACGTGATCGCGACGGCCATGGTCGGCGGCCTCACGGCATCCGCCCTGACCCGCCTCGAGCTGGCCTACGCCCCGCAGTACAGCTCGGCCAAAGACCCGGTGAACCAGCTCGGCTACGTGGCCGATAACCTGCGCGCGGGCACGAGCCGCAACGTGCAGTGGCACGAGCTTGCCGCGGCGCTGGCCGCCGGTGAGGTGCTCGTGGATGTGCGCAACCCCGGCGAATTCTCGGACGGCAGCATTCCGGGAGCCATCAACGTGCCGCTAGACCAGCTGCGCGACCGACTCGCCGAGCTGCCCGACGCCGCACTCATCGTGCACTGCCAGGTTGGCCAGCGCGGCCATACGGCGGCGCGTATTCTTACCCAGCACGGCTTCGACGTGCGCAACCTCGACGGCGGCTATCGAACCTGGCTCGCCGGCGACTCGCTTCCCACTCGCTCCATCCCCCGTGAATCAGCCACCGAAGCACCCGAAAGGATCCTCGCATGAACGAGATCACCGTAACCGAACTTGCCGCCCTCGACGGAGCCGTCGTGGTCGACGTGCGTGAGAACGACGAGTACGCCGCCGCGCACGTGGCCGGCGTCACCCACATTCCGCTCGGCGAGGTCGTGGCCCGCACCGGCGAAATCCCGGAAGGCAGCCCCGTGTATGTGATCTGCGCCGCGGGCGGCCGCAGTGCTCAGGCCGCCGCGTACCTCGCCACCCAGGGGTTCGACACCGTCAACGTGGCCGGGGGAACCATCGCCTGGCAGCAGGCCGGTCTCCCCGTTCAGCAGGGTGCCTGACCATGCCTGATTCCGTCGAGTTCGATATGGCTGCCCAGCAGAAGAAGATCGTCAACCGGTTGCGCCGGGCTCAGGGGCAACTCGGCGCGGTGATCACCGCCGTCGAGGCCGGAGCGAGCTGCAAAGACGTTGTCACCCAGCTTGCCGCGGTCTCGAGTGCGCTCGACCGTGCCGGTTTTGTGATCGTCTCGACCGCGATGCGCGAGTGCATCGAGACGCCAGAGGGCAAGGATTCCCTCACCGTCGATGAACTCGAGAAGCTCTTCCTGACGCTCGCGTAGCGGCCCGTCCCTCCCGTTGCGGGCGGATGCTCGCGGGAACGTTGACGCGGCGGCTCACGCGGTCTCGTGTCTCGACCAGCTCGACAAACCGGCGCCGTAGACGGCGTTCCTCGACCAGCGGAAGGGGGGAACTGGGCGCGCGGGACCTCGTGTCTCGACCGGCGGATGATCCCTGCGCGTCACCCCATTCCGCTGGTCGAGGAGTGCGCGCTGGCGCGCGTCTCGAGACCGCGCGAGCCGATCTCGTGACGCTCCGCTCCCCGTATGTCGGACTCCCGGGAGCGTTGGCGAGTCGGCTCACGACCAGGGGAATCTGGAATGGGCGCGGGGGTCAGGAGCAGCAGGAACCGGCATCGTCGCCGGTGGAGCACACGCCCGTTTCGGGCAGCACGAGCTGCACGAGCCGGGCCGCGGCCACGTTGCCGGCGAGCTCGTCGGCGATGGAGCGCACCTGCTCATAGCCCGTCGCGAGCAGGAACGTGGGCGCCCGTCCGAAGCTCTTCATGCCGGCGATGTAGAAGTTGGGCTCGGGGTGCGTCAGCTCCACGACACCGTGCGGCGGAACCGTGCCGCAGCTGTGCAGGTTGGGGTCGATCAGCGGGGCGAGCGCGCGCGGGGCCTCGACGATCTCGTCGAGCGAGAGCCGGATCTCACGTAGCGGCGCCAGGTCTGGTCGGAACCCGGTGGCGGCCACGACCGCGTCGGCCTGCACGGTGAAGCGCTCGCCGGCGCGCAGGCCGGTCACGGTCACTCCCGCGGCGGTCGGCAGCACGTCGTCGATCTCGAAACGATCGACGAGCGTCACGGTCCCGGACCGAACCAGTGCCTGCACCTGAGCGCCGAGCGAGGCGCGGGCCGCGAGCTCGTCCTCGACGGAGCCATAGACGCGCACGGGCGTCGCCGAGCGGATGGCCCAGCTGATCCGTGTTCCCGCCGCGTCCGCGGCCAGCGAGCCGAGCGCGATGAGGGTGTTCGCGGCGGAGTGCCCCGCCCCCACGACGAGCGTGTGCCGTCCGGCGAATCGGGCGCGGTCGGTGCCGAGCACGTCGGGCAGCGCGTGCACGATCCGCTCGCTCAGCACCTCCAGGTGCGCGGGGTCCAGACCGGAGGCCAGCAGCCCATTCGGCGAAGAATACGTGCCGGAGGTGTCGATCACCGCACGGGCGTGGGCGTCGACGACACCGACATCCGTCTGCACGCGCAGCACGAAGGGGGTGCCCGCGCGGTCGCCGGAGCGGGTGCGGTCCATGCCCTGCCGGCTCACCGCGACAACGGTGGAGCCATATCGGATGCGGCCGGCCAGCTCCGGCAGAGCTGCCAACGGCAGCACGTAGCCGTCGAGCAACTGGCGGCCGGTGGGCAGATATGCCTCGTCGGGCATGCTCCAGCCGGAACGTTCGAGCAGCCGGGCGGCGGCGGAGTCCACGAGATACTGCCACGGTGTGAACAAACGCGTGTGACCCCACAGCGCGACCGCGCTGCCGGCCTGCGCCCCCGACTCGTAGACGACCGCATCGATCCCGCGCTCGAGGAGCTGGGCCGCCGCGGCGAGCCCCACCGGCCCGGCGCCGATGATGGCGACCGGCAGGCCGTCGAGGCGGCTCGACGGCACGACGGGCCGGGTGGTGAGGGTGAGGCTCGCGAGGGTCATCAGTTTCTTTCTGGGTTAGTTGTTCAGGGCCACGGGCTCGACACCGAGGGATCCGAGCATCTCGGTGACGTTGCCGCGAATCTGGTCGCGGATGCGTCGCACCTCGTCGACCGACTGGCCGGACGGATCCACGAGCTCCCAATCGACGTAGCGTTTGCCGGGGTAGATCGGGCAGGCGTCGCCGCAGCCCATGGTGATCACGACATCCGCTGCCTGTACGACATCGTCGGTCAGTGGCTTGGGGAAGGCTTCGTCGAGGGAGAGTCCGATTTCGGCCATCACCGCGACCACGGTCGGGTGCAGCTCTTTCGACGGCGCCGAACCGGCGGAGCGCACGTGCACGGCGCCGCCGGACAGGGCGTTCGCGAAGACCGCCGCCATCTGCGAGCGACCGGCATTCTGCTCGCACACGAACAGAACCTCGGGAACGGACTGGGCGATGGCGCCCTTGGCCTGGGCGAGGGCGGTCAGGCGCTCGGTCGCGAAGCGTGCGGTGCGGGTGCTGAGGTGCGCCTTCACCGTGGACGTGCGCAGCAGGGCCGTGTAGCTCTCGAGCACGTAACGCTCCACGGTCTCTGCGGCGAACACGCCGTGGAAAGAACCGCTGAGTTCGGCGGCCAGTCGCTTGAGCGACTCTTCCGGGTAGGTCAGTCCGGGCTGTACCCGACGACCGCTGAACTCGCTCATGCTCAGGCCTCGACGGGCAGGATCTCGGCGAGCAGTGCCTCGATGCGCGCCTTGATGTCGTCGCGGATGGGGCGTACCGACTCGATGCCCTGGCCTGCCGGGTCGTCGAGCTGCCAGTCTTCGTAGCGCTTGCCGGGGAAGATCGGGCAGGCGTCGCCGCAGCCCATGGTGATGACGACGTCTGAATCTTTCACGGCCTGCGTGGTGAGGATCTTCGGCACGTTGTTCGCGATGTCGATGCCGTCTTCGAGCATGGCCGCGATCGCGACCGGGTTGATCTGGTCCTTGGGCTCGGAGCCCGCGGAGAGCACGTCGACGCGGCCTCCGGAGAGGGCGGCGAGGTAGCCGGCGGCCATCTGCGAGCGGCCGGCGTTGTGCACGCAGACGAACAGGACGGTGGGTTTGTCGGTCATGAGGGTTCCTTTGATTCCGGTGAGGGTCAGACGAGGGTGCGGTCGGGGGCGACGGATGCTGCCGGCGCGGCGGCAGCATCCGTTCGAGTGGGAAAGAGGCGGGGCTTGAGCCACAGGGCCACGTAGACGAGGGCGACGAGCGCCGGTACCTCGATCAGCGGTCCGACGATGCCGGCGAGGGCCTGGCCGCTGAGGGCGCCGAAGGTTCCGATCGCCACGGCGATAGCCAGTTCGAAGTTGTTTCCAGCGGCAGTGAAAGCGAGGGTCGTCGTGCGCTCGTAGGTCATGCGGAGCAGGCGCCCGGCGACGAAGCTGACGAGGAACATCAGCAGGAAGTAGACGAGCATCGGCAGTGCGATGCGGGCCACGTCGCCCGGGTTGGCGATGACCTGGTTTCCCTGCAGGGCGAAGAGCATCACGATGGTGAACAGCAGACCCCAGAGCGCGAACGGGCCGACCTTGGGCAGGAATTTCTCTTCGTACCAGTCGCGGCCGCGGCGGGCCTCGCCGATGCGGCGGGAGAGGTAGCCGGCCAGCAGCGGGATGCCGAGGAACACCAGCACGCTCGCGGTGATGGCCCAGATGGAGAATTCGGCGCTCGTGGTGGGTAGGCCGAGCCAGCCGGGCAGCACTTGCAGGTAGAACCAGCCGAGGGCACCGAACGCGACGACCTGGAAGACCGAGTTAACGGCCACGAGGAAGGCGGCGGCTTCCCGGTCGCCGCAGGCGAGGTCGTTCCAGATGAGCACCATGGCGATGCAGCGGGCGAGGCCGACGATGATCAGGCCGGTGCGGTATTCGGGCAGGTCGGGCAGGAAGATCCAGGCCAGGGCGAACATCAGCGCGGGGCCGACCAGCCAGTTGAGCACGAGCGAGGTGACCAGCAGGCGCTTATCGCTCGCCACGGCGCGGGCATCCGTGTACCGGACCTTGGCCAGCACGGGGTACATCATGACGAGCAGGCCCACGGCGATGGGAACGCTGATCGAACCGATGGTGAACGCGTGCAGCACGTCGCCCACCGCGGGAACATACACGGCGAGGAGCAGGCCGAGGCCCATGGCCAGCAGAATCCAGATCGGGAGAAAACGGTCGGTCGTGCCCAGGCGGGTGGGGCGGGGTGCGGTGCTCACGTGTCTCCGTATATATTGATCGCTGTCGATGCCCACGCTAGGTCAATACATCGACAAATGTCAATCTATGGAGGAGACTGTTCATATGACGTTCGCTACGACTCTCCCGATCACCGACGTGACGGATGCCGCCGTGTGCTGCTCCCCGCTCGTGCAGGAGTCCATCGCGCCCGCCCAGGCCGACAATCTGGCGCGGCAGCTCAAGGCCCTCGCTGACCCGTCGCGGCTGCGGATCATCTCCATCGTTGCTGCGCACAGCGACGCCGAGGCGTGCGTCTGCGACCTCACCGAGCAGCTCGACCTGTCGCAGCCCACGATCAGCCACCACCTGAAGGTGCTCGTGGACGGCGGCTTCCTCACGCGGTCCAAGCGCGGCACCTGGTCGTACTACCGGCTCGTGCCCGGCTCGCTGGACTCCGTAGCTGGGGTGCTCGCCACGGTCTGACGGGCCTCGCGCTCCGGAAGGTGCGCTGCGGGTTCCGGAGGGTGCGCTGCGGGCGGGCGTGGCGGGGGTTGGCGCAGGTTGGGGAGGTTGGCGCACGGAGGAGCGTGCGCCGCGCTCCGGAGGGTGCGCTGCGGGTTCCGGAGGGTGCGCTGCGCTGGGGAAGGTGCGCTGCGGGTTCCGGAGGGTGCGCGGCGGGACGGTGCGGGGAGCGGATGGCGCGGCGCGGCGCGAGCCGTCGGTCTCTGGATCTGGCAGGCTGGTCGCCAGGCGGGTGAATGCGTCGAACCATCGAAAGCGGGAGTGCCATGACTGCGAAACCGACTGCTCGCGTGATCGTGGGAGTTATTCCCGGCCAGCCGGATGCCGTGGTGTTGCAGGCGGCGACCTTCGCCCGGCGTTTCAACGCGGAACTGGTGTGCGCATCCGTTGATGTGAATCGCTACATGGTCTTCGACCTCGGCGACGGCTCGATGACCAGCATCCCCCTGGATCCGGACCTTGTCGACCCGGGCGAGCCCGGATTCGAGCCGGGCCTGCTCGCGCATTTGACCGCCCTGCTCGCCGACGTGGATGTGGTCTGGTCTACGCGCTCGCTCGCCGGTGACCCGGCCCTCGCCCTCGGCGGACTCGCCGATACCCTCGGTGCCGCGATGATCGTCGTCGGTACGCGGGAGGCGACCGTGCGCGCGAGCCTGGGCGAATTCTTCAACGGTTCGGTCGCGGCGCACCTGGCGCATCGCCAACACCGGCCGGTGGTCGTGATTCCGCTCGCGCCCGTTGCCGTCGATGAGGCCCTGCCCTGGGAGCCGAGCTGACCCACGTGTAAACTGCGTGTGGGGATGGATCCCGCCGGAGCACTCAGCTCGAACAGCCCGCCCGCTAATGGTTCCTACCCTCTTCGCCCCGCGAGAACTGGTAGGTGACCCGTGCACGACAAGGCCAATCCGGTGCACCTGCGCTGGCCGTATCTGTTGCTCGTGTTTATGGGCGGCACCGTCGGAACGGCGCTGCGCGAGGCCGTTCTGCTGCTGGCGCCCTCGGGTGGATTCCCGCTGGCCACCCTCAGCATCAACGTGACCGGGGCCTTCCTGCTCGGCGCTCTGCTCGAGATGCTCGTGCTCCGGGGACCCGACGCCGGGCGGCGTCGCCAGGTCCGCGTGCTCATCGGCACCGGCGTGCTCGGCGGCTTCACCACATACAGTGCCCTCGCGACCGACACGAGCCTGCTGCTCGCCGACGGCGATGTCGGCGCTGGGCTGCTCTACGCCGGTGGCACCCTCGTGCTGGGCGCCGTCGCCACCTGGCTGGGAATCCTGCTGTCGGCCACCCTGCACCGCCGGGCCGCTGGCCACCGGGGACGGCCGGCATGAGCGCCCTCACCTTTCTCGCGGTTGCGCTCGCCGGTGGGCTCGGCGCGACCGCACGGTTCGTGTTCGACGGCCTGCTGCGCTCGCGGCTGCGCACGCCGTTCCCTTTCGGCACGACTGTGATCAACGTGTCTGGATCGCTGCTCTTGGGTCTCGTCACCGGGCTGGCGCTCGTGAACCTGGTGTCCACGGAGTGGTACCTGATTCTCGGCGGTGGTCTGCTCGGCGGGTACACGACCTTCAGCACCGCGAGCATCGAGACCGTGCGACTGCTGCAGCAACGCCGGTATCGGCCAGCGTTGACGGCCGGGCTCGGCATGCTCGTGGCATCCGTTGTCGCTGCCGGATTCGGGCTCTGGATCGGTCTCTCGCTCTGAGCATTGCCCGTACTGAGGACCTCGACGGGCTCGGTCCACGGACCTCGACGCGCTCGCTCTGACCGTTTCGTCGTCGCGCCTCGACCAGCGGGGGCAGACGCTCCCGGATCAGGCGGGGGTGGGCACGGCGAAGTACAGGTGGGCGTGCAGACGGCATCCGTCGTTGAACTCGGCGGCGCACCTCGGGCAGTGGGTCGTTGCACGGTAGGCAAGAATGCTCATCTCGAGTGCGCAGACTCCGCAGAGCATCGCCGGTTCCGACCATTCGGCTTCCGGCCATTGTGTGGCCGGATGTGACTCGCTTTCGGCGTGGCACTGGAAGCACGGGTAGTACCGTCGGCAGCAGGCGAACTTGATGGCGATCACGTCCTGTGCGGTGCGATAGTGCACGCAACGGGTCTGGTCGTCGACGACCGGGCCATGGACGTGAGGACGGGGAGGCATCTGCCCAGTCTTCCAGCTGCGCGGTTCCCCTCCAGACCGACGGCCGCTACGCTGGAGAAACCGTCCGAGCGGAATCTTTATTTCGTGGACGCAGGGGACGCACCATGGGGGAGAACGACATGAATACAGAAACAGATACTGCACCAGAGAGCACGGGACTTCAGCCCCTGGTGAGGGTGCCCTGGCGGGCCGTCACGGTGTACGTGGTTGTGGCGTGCGGGCTGGCGTGGCTCGTGGCCCTGCCGATGTGGCTCGGCGGAGACGGCCTCAGCAACCCGTTCACCGGACTGCTGCTTCCGCTGATGATGTTCACGCCCCTGATCGCGACGCTTCTCGTGGTGCTCTTCGTGCAGAAACCGCGGCCCCGACCCATCACCGAATACCTCGGCATGTGGCCGCTACGACCCGTCTGGCGCACCATCGGCATGATTCTCGCGGGAATCTTCGGCACAGCCTTGCTGGTCATCGCGGGCGTGTTCCTCGCGGCCGGCCTCGGAGTCGTGCAGCTGGACCTCGAGAACTTCTCCGGTTTCGCCGCTCTTCTACAGGCCGCGGCACCGGGAGTGGAACTGCCCATTCCGGTGGAAACCGTGATCCTGTTGCAGCTGCTGCTTATTCCGTTCGCGGCACTCGTCAACGGGGTGCTCGCCTTCGGTGAGGAGATCGGCTGGCGGGGCTGGCTGCTGCCCAGCCTGCTGCCGCTCGGCACGTGGCCGGCACTCCTGCTTTCGGGTGCGATCTGGGGACTCTGGCACAGCCCGATCATTCTGCTCGGCTACAACTTCGCGCAGCCCAACCTTTTCGGCGTGGTCATGATGATCGCCGGATGCACGGTGTACGGAGTTCTCCTCGGCTGGCTGCGCCTGCGCACCGGGTCCGTCTGGCCGGCGGTCTTCGCCCACGGCGCCTTCAACGCGGCCGGGGGATTCCTGATGCTCGTCGTGCTCGCCGACACGAGTCCGGACCCGGTGGCCTCGGGCCCGCTCGGCTGGGTGGCGTGGATCATGATGGCCGCGGTCATCATGATGCTCCTGGGATTCGGTCAGTTTCGCCGCCAGCCGAGTCTCGTGCGGCGCACGAAGCCGGCCGCCCGGTAACGGATGCCCCGTCTCACGCCTCGACCAGCGGTCCCTGCACGACGCGAGCCGTTCTTCGGACCGGGCCTGATCTCGTGCGTCGACCGTGGCTACTCGCCGCCGGTACTCGAGTCGGCGGCGGTGGTCTGAGCGGTCACGAAGGCTTCGAAGGCGGTCGCATCCGTGAGTGACCCCTGGTAGGAGACGCCGTTCACGATCACGGTCGGCGTGCCGGTCACCTTGGTGATGTCAGCATGGGGAATCGGGCCGCTCAGGGCGCGCTCCGAGGCCGCCGCGACCCAGGAGGCAAAGGTCTGGTTGGTGATGCAGTCGGCGATCTGCGGATCAGAGACGCCCGCACCCTCGATCACGTTCTGGATTTCGGCATCCGAGAGACCGGTGGAATTCTCGGCGGGTTGATTCGCGAAGAGGGCCGTGTTCACGGTCAGGAAGCTGTCGGGGTCGAAGTTTGCCACGCAGGCGGCCGCGTTCGCCGCCCGGGTGGAGTACTTCGTGCCCAGGGACGACGTGTCGAGAATTGAAATGGGGTGCAGCTCGACAGTGGCGTTTCCCGCGGTGACCCAACTGGTGATCTGGGCGGCGTTGGTGGCTTCGAACTGGCTGCAGTACGGGCAGAGGTAATCCACGTAGATGCTGATGTTCACCATGTTGGTGAGGGCCGACTGGTCGGTGGCGACCGGCGCCGCGCCGGGAGCGAGCGCGGCGGTTGTGGCGGCGGTCACGGTGGTGCCGTCGCCGCCGAGCAGTATGCCGTCGCTCGCCATGTTGAGGGGGCCGGCCGCGCTCGGACTGCTCTGGTTGGCTATCACGAGGGCAACCACCGCCACCACGGACACGAGGGCCAGACCGATCCCGCCCCGCCAGAGCACCCTGCGGCGTTGCGCTCGCTTCTTTTCCTCGTTACGCATCTGCTGAGCCTGCTCCCGGGCGTGCTCGCGCCTATCCGCCTTGGTCGGGCGAGGCTGGCCGGAAGCGTTGCTCATCATGCGCGAATTCACCGTTTCTTCAGGGGTGCAATTCGACAGTAGGGAGTGCGCCTGTGTGTGCGGCTTTCGTTGCCTGTGCGGATGCTGGGAGGTGCGAGCGCCGGAACCGGTGCCTAGAACCAGGTACTGAGGCGGGGGGTGCGCGCGGAGTGGAAGCTGGCGTCGAGGCGAACAGCGGCATCCGTTGTCTGCTCGGTCAACCGGCCGGCCCGCACGAGGTCGATGGCGTTTCCGGCGCCGAGGTAAAGCGAGCCGAGGTCGGCGACCGACATTGCCACGCGCACGGACTCGTCGGGTGCCGGCGCGGTGAGTGGATGCGCCCGGCCAACTCCGGCGGCGTCGACCGTGAGCAGGTACTCGCCCGCGGCGAAACCGAGGGCGTCCGAGATGGTCAGTGCGAATATTCCCGGAGCGGAATACGACCGCGCGGACAGTGCGGCGGGCACATCGAGGATGCGCAGCCAGAGGTGGTCGCGCTCGAGGGTCTTCCGCACGGCGCGGCGGTCGAGCACCTGCCAGGCGACGTGCTCGCTCGTGCTGCGGAGCGGGGCGCTCACCTCGGTGACGAGGTCCATGTCGATCACGAAGTGCCACAGCGCGGCGTAGGCGTCGTCGGTGGCGGCCACCAGATCGGCGAGGTTCAGGCGGGCGGGGTAGCCCTCCTCGCCGAGCACGATCGAGTACACGGCGAAGCCCTGCGCGACGCCGGATTCGTCGTCATAGCGCACGCACCGCAGGCTGCGCTTCTCGGAATCGGGATCCTGCGGCACGAGGCCGAGCGCGTGCTTCCACCAGATGTCGCGGCGGTCCACCTCGCCGGGCTCCCGCGAACGCTCGAAGATCGCCGGCCCGTCGGTGAGGAGGGACGAGGCCGTGACGAAGTGCACCCGACCGCCGGGCGTGGGCCCGATCCAGCGGGCGCGGGACGTGTCGACCTGATACTGCGTCTGGTACGCGGCGGGGCCGAAGCCGAAGCGACCGTAGATGGTGGCCTCTGACACGGTGAGCATGGCCATCGGCAGGCCGAGGGCGCGGGCATAGCGCAGCTCGGCGGGGAGCAGGGCGCGGGCGATTCCGCGGCGGCGGTGGGTGGGAGCCACGGTGACGGAGCTGATCGCCCACGCGGGGAGCGCCGCGCCGCCGGGCACGGTGAGGTCCATGGGCCAGGACCGCACGGTTGCCACGGGGGAGTCGGGGTCGGCTCCCGAGCGATCGTGCACGGCGGTCACGAGGTCGGAGGCGATCTCGCGGGTGAGCACCCCGAGGAGTTCGTCGCTGCGCGCCGGGTCGTGGAAGCCACGGGCGTCCGCTTGCAGCCACTGCCGGGCGGCGGCATCGTCACGGGGATCGAGGATGCTGAGGTCGAGGCCGGTCGCGGCGAGGGCCTGGTGGGAGTCGGCGTCGACGGGAAGGCCAGTGTGTTCGGGAAGGTCAGCGTGTACGGTCACGCTTCGAGCGTAGTCGTCGTGCGCGGCGCGGTGACGCTCCCGCATGATTAGGCGATGCGCGGCGACGACTTCAGACTGGGGTCAGTCAGTCGCATTCAAAGGAGAAGCCATGACGGTACTTTCAGACGCTCGTGCACTGGCGGGCGACATCAGGCAGCTTCGACACCGGCTGCACGAGGAGCCGGAGATCGGGTTGCACCTGCCGCGCACGCAGGAGAAGGTGCTTGAGGCACTCAGTGGGCTTCCGTACGAGATCACGCTCGGTACTGACACGACCTCCGTCACGGCCGTGTTGCGGGGAGAGGGGGAATTTTCCTCCGCCGAGAAGCCCGTGGTATTGCTGCGCGGCGATATGGACGCCCTGCCGGTGCACGAGCGCACGGGAGTCGATTTCAGCTCGCGCATTGATGGCGCGATGCACGCCTGTGGCCATGACCTCCATACCTCGATGCTGGTGGGCGCCGCAACGCTGCTCGCCCACCACCGCGACCGCCTCGCCGGGGATGTGGTGCTGATGTTCCAGCCGGGGGAGGAAGGCTATGACGGAGCGGGCGTGATGATCCGCGAGGGCGTTCTCGAGGCCGCCGGGCGTCGTGCCGACGCCGCGTACGGCATCCATGTGCTGTCCGCCGGTTCGCCCAACGGCCAGTTCGCGAGCAAGGCTGACACGCTCATGTCGGCCAGTGACGGACTCACCGTGACGGTGCACGGTGCCGGCGGGCACGGGTCCGCGCCCCATCAGGCGCAGGATCCGGTGACCGTGATCGCCGAGATGGTGACGGCCCTGCAGGTGATGATCACCCGCCAGTTCAATGTGTTTGACCCGGTGGTGCTCTCCGTGGGTGTGCTGCAGGCTGGCACGAAACGAAACATCATTCCCGAGACGGCACGCCTTGAGGCGACCATCCGCTCGTTCACCCCCGAGTCCCGCGACAAGCTCGCGCGGGTGGTGCCCCGGCTGCTTGAGGGGATCGCCGCCGCGCACGGCGTGGACGTCACGGTCGACTACGTCACCGAATACCCGCCCACGATTACGGACGAAGCCGAGACGGCGCGAGCCGAGGGCGTCGTCGGTGAACTCTTCGGCGGGGAGCGCTTCACCCGGATGGCTCAGCCGCTGAGCGGCTCGGAGGACTTCTCCCGAGTACTGCAACAGGTTCCCGGCAGCTTCGTGTTCCTCTCCGCCGTTCCCCGAGGAGCGGATGCGGCGGCCGCCGCGTTCAATCACTCGGCCTTCGCGACCTTCGACGACGACGTGCTGGCGGATGGCACAGCTCTGTACACCCAGCTGGCGCTCTCGCGCGTGGCCGAGCTCGCCTCCCGGTCCTAAAAACCTCCTTCTCGAGCTCTCAGCGGGCGCGCCGCGGCGTGCGCAAAACCGGAGATTCTGAGACACGCCGACGTAACCGGCCACGCCACACGGCGTGTCGCCAGAATCCGCGGTTTTAGACCGGCCCGGGGCGCGATGGTGTCTGCCGCGCCTCGATCATCACCGCCGAGCGGAAACCGTCAGGGTTTCGGTCCGGGGCGTTAGGGAATCGTTTGTTTCCTTCCACGCGCCGAAATTCGGGTGTCTAATCAGCTAGTGCTCCCCACGGGGACACCGCGCTGACCGAGTGTCGGCCTACGGATGGAGTTGTTCATGTTGGACCTTGTCTATGTTCTCGGCGTTGCAGCCGTGTTCGCCCTGATCGGCGTCGTGGCGTGGGGGGTGGCGAAGCTGTGATCGTGTTCGACATCGCGGCGGCGGCTCTGGCCGTGGCGGCGGTCGTTTATCTGGTGCTCGCCCTCGTGAAGCCGGAGCGGTTCTGATGGAGGTGTGGTTCGCGATCCTTCAGGTGCTCACCCTGGCTGTCGTTCTGACCGCGCTGTACCGGCCGCTGGGCGACTACATGGCGAGGATCTACACCGGCACCCGGGATCTCGGCGTCGAGCGGGCCTTCTACCGGCTGATCGGCGTGGATTCCCATGCTGAACAGACCTGGCAGTCCTACCTGCGCGGCGTGCTCGCGTTCTCGGCGATAGGGGTGTTTTTTGTCTACGCCCTCCAGCGTGCCCAGGCGATCCTGCCCTACTCACTGGGCTTCCCGGCCATCCCCGAGGGGCTCTCGTTCAATACGGCGGTATCGTTCGTCACGAACACGAACTGGCAGGCCTATTCCCCCGACGTGACCATGGGATACGCGGTGCAAATCGCCGGCCTCGCCGTGCAGAACTTCGTCTCCGCAGCTGTCGGCATCGCCGTGGCGATCGCCCTCGTGCGCGGTTTGGCCCGACGGCGCACGGGAACGATCGGTAACTTCTGGGTCGACCTGACCCGCGGCATCCTCCGGCTGTTGCTGCCGATCGCCACCGTCGCGGCGATCGTACTGCTCGTTGGTGGGGTCATCCAGAACGTCAACGGTTTCACCGATCTGACGACCCTGAGCGGCGGCACGCAGTCCATCCCCGGTGGTCCGGTCGCGTCCCAGGAGGCCATCAAGCTGCTCGGCACGAACGGCGGCGGCTTCTTCAACGCCAACTCCTCGCATCCGTTCGAGAACCCGACCGCCTGGACCAGCCTGTTCCAGATCGTCCTGATGCTGGCGATCCCGTTCAGCCTGCCCCGCACCTTCGGCACCATGGTCGGTGACAAGAGACAGGGGTACGCGATTCTCGCCACGATGGCCACCATCTTCGTGGTCTCCCTGACCGCCCTGACGATCTTCGAGCTGGCCGGCGCCGGCACCGCGCCCGGCCTGGCCAATGGAGCGATGGAGGGCAAGGAGACTCGGTTCGGTATCGCCGGCTCGACCCTTTTCGCCACGTCCACTACGCTCACCTCCACCGGCGCGGTCAACTCCATGCACGACTCCTACACGGCACTCGGCGGCATGATGCCGATGCTCAACATGATGCTGGGCGAGGTCGCCCCGGGCGGGGCCGGTTCCGGGCTCTACGGCATGCTCATTCTGGCCGTGATCGCGGTCTTCGTTGCCGGTCTCTTGGTGGGCCGCACTCCCGAGTACCTGGGCAAGAAGATCGGCCCGCGCGAGATCACACTCGCCAGCCTCTACATTCTGATCACGCCGACCCTCGTTCTCGTGGGGACCGCGCTGAGCTTTGCGATTCCTGCCGTGCGAGCGGGTGTCGAGGGAACGTCGATCTGGAATCCCGGGCTCCACGGGTTCTCCGAAGTACTGTATGCGTTCACCTCCGCGGCCAACAACAACGGCTCCGCCTTCGCGGGGCTGACCGCGAATACCCCGTGGTTCAACACCGCGCTCGGCGTGGTGATGCTCCTCGGCCGTTTCCTGCCGATCGTGTTCGTGCTGGCCCTGGCCGGCTCGCTTGCCGCCCAGGACAAGGTTCCCGCGACAGCAGGAACGCTCCCGACGAACCGACCGCAGTTCGTCGGCCTGCTCATCGGAGTCATCATCATCATCACCGCTCTGACCTATTTCCTCGTACTCGCGCTAGGACCCCTGGCGGAAGGGCTGCAGTAACACTCATGACAACTCTCACCGAAACATCCGCGTCAGCGCATCCGCCCGAACCGGGGCGCCATCGCCCCACACCGAAGGGCGCGATCAGCATCGCCCAGCTCGTCGCCGCGCTGCCCGGCGCCGTCCGCAAGCTCGACCCTCGGCAAATGTGGCACAACCCGGTCATGTTCATCGTCGAAATCGGCGCGGTTCTGACGACCGTGCTGGCCGTCGCGGAGCCTTTTCTCGGCGGCCCTCGCGACTCCGGAGGCGCTGCCGTGCCGGTGTCGTTCACCGTGGGGATCGCAGTCTGGCTGTGGCTGACCGTCGTTTTCGCCAACCTGGCGGAGTCTGTGGCCGAGGGACGGGGCAAAGCCCAGGCCGACAGTCTGCGCCAGACCCGCACGAGCACGATCGCTCATCGTGTCGACGGCTACGACCCCCAAGCGGATGCCGAGGCCGAACGGTCCGTCGTGACGGACATCTCATCCGCCGACCTCACCCTCGGGGACACGGTCGTCGTTGTGGCCGGCGAACTCGTGCCGGGAGATGGCGACATCGTGTCGGGCATCGCCTCGATCGACGAATCCGCCATCACGGGCGAGTCCGCCCCGGTGATTCGGGAATCCGGCGGCGACCGGAGCGCCGTCACCGGTGGCACCCGCGTGCTGTCGGACCGGATCGTCGTGCGGATCACGAGCAAGCCCGGCGAGACGTTCGTTGACCGGATGATCGCCCTCGTCGAGGGCGCGTCCCGGCAGAAGACGCCCAACGAGCTCGCCCTGAACATCCTGCTGGCCAGCCTGTCGATCATCTTTGTGATCGTCACCCTCACGATCAACCCCATCGCCAGCTACTCGGCCGCGGCGGTCAGCCTGCCCGTGCTCATCGCGCTGCTCGTCTGCCTGATTCCCACCACGATTGGTGCGTTGCTCTCCGCGATCGGCATCGCCGGCATGGACCGGCTGGTGCAGCGGAACGTTCTTGCCATGTCCGGCCGTGCCGTGGAGGCGGCCGGGGACGTCACCATCCTGCTGCTGGACAAGACCGGCACGATCACCTACGGCAACCGCCAGGCTCGGGAGTTCACGCCCCTGGCCGGCGTCGCCTCCGCGCAGTTGATCGCGGCGGCTGCCCTCTCCTCGCTGAGCGACCCCACCCCGGAAGGCAAATCGATCGTCGATCTCGCCGCCGAGACGGGCTTTCGTCAGGATGAGCGGCTGACCGGTGACATCGTGCCGTTCACCGCGCAAACTCGCATGAGCGGCGTGGATCTGGTGGACGGCTCGCAGATTCGCAAGGGTGCCGGATCGGCCGTGATCGCGTGGGTCCAGGAATCCGTTCCCGCCGCACCCACGGTGCTGGCCGAACTCGCCGACGAGGTCGAACGGATCTCCGGGGTGGGCGGCACCCCCCTCGTGGTCGCGTCGGGCGAGGCCGACGGCACCCGTCGCATCCTCGGCGTGGTCTACCTCAAAGACATCGTGAAGGAGGGAATCGCCGAGCGGTTCGCCGAACTCCGCGCCATGGGCATCCGCACCATCATGGTGACCGGCGACAATCCGCTCACGGCGAAGACGATCGCCGCGGAAGCCGGCGTGGACGACTTCCTCGCCGAGGCCACCCCGGAACACAAGCTCGCCCTCATTCGCCGCGAGCAGGAAGGCGGCAATCTCGTCGCGATGACCGGCGACGGCACGAACGATGCCCCGGCCCTCGCCCAGGCGGATGTCGGTGTGGCCATGAACACGGGGACGAGCGCCGCGAAAGAAGCGGGGAACATGGTCGACCTCGACTCGGACCCGACCAAACTCATTGACATCGTGCGGATCGGCAAGCAACTGCTGATCACCCGCGGAGCGCTCACGACATTCTCGATCGCGAACGACGTGGCCAAATACTTCGCGATCATTCCGGCCATGTTCGCCGGCGTCTTCCCTGGGCTCGGGGTGCTCAACGTGATGCAGCTGCATTCACCGGCCTCGGCGATCATGTCGGCGATCATCTTCAACGCCATCATCATCGTCGCGTTGATTCCGCTCGCGCTCCGCGGGGTGACGTACCGTGCGGCGTCAGCGTCGAGCATCCTGAGCCGCAACCTGCTGATTTACGGCCTCGGCGGTGTGATCGCCCCGTTCCTCGGAATCAAGCTGATCGACCTCCTGGTCGCCGTCATCCCGGGCTTCTGAGCGGAAGTCAGGACGTCATGAATCGCACCACAACGGAAACGGACACCACACCATGAGCTCGCCACGCACCATCGCCCGCCCCTACTGGGTCGCCCTCCGCGCCATGCTCGTCTTCACCGTCGTGCTCGGTCTCGGTTACCCCCTCGTCATCACGATGATCGGGCAGAGTGTCCTGCCGGCGCAGGCAAACGGATCACTCACCACCGTCGGGTCTGACATCGTCGGGTCTACCCTGATCGGGCAGTCCTTCGCCGACGCGGCGGGCAATCCGCTGCCGGAATGGTTCCAGCCACGTCCGTCGGCGGCCGGTGACGGCTATGACGCGGCAGCCTCGAGTGGCAGCAACTATGGGCCGGAGAACACCGACCTGATTCGGGCCATCACCGAGCGCACCACGGCCATCGAAGCGTCCGACGGTGCGACGGCCGGCCAGATTCCTGCCGATGCGCTGACGGCGTCAGCGTCCGGGCTTGATCCCCACATCAGCCCCGCCTACGCTGAGCTTCAGGTGAGCCGCGTGGCCGCGGAACGCGGACTTCCCGAAGCCGATGTGCGAGCGCTCGTTGACTCTCACGTTCAGGGACGCGATCTGGGTTACCTGGGCGAACCGACCGTCAACGTACTCGAATTGAACATCGCCCTGGCCGGGCTGAGGGGCTGAATGATGAAACGGGGTCGCCTTCGGGTGCTGCTCGGGGCGGCTCCCGGCGTGGGCAAGACGTACACGATGCTCGAGGAAGGCCGACGTCTGCGCGATGAGGGCAAGGATGTCGTCGTCGCCGTCGTGGAAACCCACGGACGGGCGGCCACGGCGGGGATGCTTGAGGGGCTGGAGGTGGTGCCGCGGGTCACCGTGCAACACCGTGGGGTCGAGCTGACCGACATGGACCTGGAGGCGGTGCTCGCTCGCCGGCCGGACATCGCCCTGGTCGACGAACTGGCCCACACCAATGCCCCGGGGGCGCTGTACGAGAAGCGCTTCCAGGACGTCGAGGCGATCCTGGATGCCGGGATTGACGTGATCTCGACGGTCAATATTCAGCACATCGAGTCGCTCAATGACGTCGTTCACCAGATCACGGGTGCGCCCCAACGGGAAACCCTGCCGGATGCCGCGCTGCGCAGGGCCGACCAGATTGAGGTGGTGGACCTGGCGCCGCAGGCGCTGCGGGACCGGCTGGCCCAGGGCAACATTTACCCGGCCGCCCGGATCGACGCGGCCCTGTCGAACTACTTTCGACTGGGCAACCTGACGGCCCTCCGCGAACTGGCCCTGCTCTGGCTCGCCGACGAGGTGGACAGCGCGTTGCAGACGTACCGCACCGAACACGGCATCGACAACAAGTGGGAGGCGCGCGAACGCGTCGTCGTGGCGTTGACCGGGGGGCCCGAAGGCGAGACTCTCATCAGGCGCGGCGCCCGGATCGCCGCCCGATCGGCCGGGGGAGAACTCGTTGCCGCCCACGTGATCAGCCAGGACGGCCTCCACGCTCCGCACCCGGGCGCATTGGCGGCGCAGCGCGCCCTGGTCGAAGGGCTCGGCGGGAGCTACCACCAGGTGGTCGGAAACGACCCGGCCCGCGCCCTCGTCGAGTTCGCCCGAGCCGCCAACGCCACCCAACTCGTGATCGGAGTCAGCCGGCGCGGCCGGGTCACGGCGGCACTCTCCGGACCCGGTATCGGCGCGACGATTGTGCGGGAATCGGGAGACATCGACGTTCACATCGTCACCCACTCCGCCGCCGGAGGGGCGTACACGCTGCCCCGGCTGGGTGGCGCGCTCAGCCCGCGGCGTCGGCTGGCCGGCCTGACCCTGGCCGTGATCGGAGGGCCGCTCCTGACCGTACTGCTCGTCTCCCTGCGCAGCGCCGAGGCGATCACCAGCGCCGTGCTCAGCTATCAGCTCCTCGTGGTGCTGGTTGCCCTCGTCGGCGGGCTGTGGCCGGCGCTGTTCGCCGCGTTGTTGTCGGGGCTCACGTTGGACTACTTCTTCGTCGAACCCTTGAACACGATCACCATCGCTGAGCCCCTCCATGCCGTCGCCCTCGTGCTGTACGTCGTGAACGCCGGGCTGGTCAGCTACGTCGTCGACCAGGCGGCCAGGCGTTCGCGCACCGCCCAGCGCGCGGCTGCGGAGTCCGAACTGCTGGCCACGGTGGCCGGCAGTGTGCTCAGGGGCGAGGACGCGCTGCACGCGCTCGTCACCAGAACCCGCGAGGCCTTCAGTCTCACGGCTGTGCGGCTCCTCGCCGGAACGACTGTGCTGGCCGCCGACGGCGAAACCGGCGTCGGCCCTCCCTCCACGACGGTGCCCGTCGGACGTCGCGCCGTGCTTGAGCTGTACGGGCCCGATCTGGCGGCGTCGGAGCGCCGCCTGCTGTCCGTGATCGCCATTCAGATCGACGCGTCACTCGAACACGCCGATCTCGCGCAAACGGCCAGCAAGATCGGGCCGCTCGGCGAAGTGGATCGCATGCGCAGTGCCCTCCTCGCCGCTGTCGGCCACGACCTGCGCAGACCACTCGCCGCCGCGACGGCGGCGATCAGTGGCATCCGTTCCACCGAGGTTGAGCTGTCCGAGGCTGACCGTCACGAATTGCTCGCCACGGCCGGGGAGAGCCTCGAGACGCTCTCGGACCTGGTCACCAATCTGCTCGATGTCAGCCGACTCCAGGCCGGCGCCCTGGCCATCTCTCTCGGTCCCGTCGACGTGCTCGATGTCGTTCTCACGGCGCTGGATGAACTGCACCTGGGGCCGCACAGCGTGGAACTCGATATGTCACCCGATGTCCCGCTCGTTCTCGCGGACGCGGGGCTTGTGCAGCGAGCCGTCGTGAACCTGCTGGCCAACGCCATCCGTTTCTCCCCACCCGGTAAGCCGGCACGGCTCGCTGCGAGTCAGTTCGCCGGTACCGTGCAGATTCGGGTCAGTGACCAGGGTCCCGGAATCCCCGCAGACCGGCGGGACGACGTCTTCGTGCCGTTCCAACGTCTCGGTGACACGGATAACCTGACCGGGCTGGGACTTGGGCTCGCGCTCTCCAAGGGGTTTATCGAGGGGATGCACGGCACCCTCGAAGCAGATGACACCCCCGGTGGCGGCCTGACCATGGTGATCTCTCTCCCCGCCGCCGACAACCCGACTCGCAGCGAGGAATCCCGATGAAGCTTCTGATCGCCGACGACGATCCGCAGATCCTCCGAGCCCTCCGCATCACCCTGGGGGCCCGCGGCTACGTCGTCGTCACGGCGCAAGACGGTGAGGCCGCCCTTCAGGCCGCCATCGACCACACCTTCGATCTCGTCATTCTCGACCTGGGGATGCCGCGGCTTGACGGACTTGCGGTGATCGATGCCCTCCGCGGCTGGAGCAGCGTACCCGTCCTGGTGGTTTCCGGCCGCAGCGGATCGGGGGACAAAGTCGAGGCCCTCGACCGGGGTGCCGATGACTATGTCACCAAACCGTTCTCGATCGATGAGCTCCTCGCCCGGATCCGCGCCCTCACCCGTCGTAGTGCGGGTTCGGACGATGAGCCCGTGATCGTTTTCGGGCCCATCACCGTTGATCTCTCCGCGAAACGCGTCGTGCGCACGGCGGGCGCCGTGAGCGAACCGATCCGGCTGACGCCCACGGAATGGCTCATCCTCGAGGTTCTCGTGCGCAACCCCGGCAAACTGGTCGGCAAACAGGTTCTCTCGACCGCCATTTGGGGTGCGCATGCCACGAGCGACACCGGATACCTGCGCCTGTATGTCGGGCAGCTGAGAAAGAAGCTGGAACCGGATCCCTCCAAGCCCCGCTACCTCCTCACCGAGGCCGGCATGGGATACCGCTTCGAGCCCGGAGCAGCGTCGGAGTGAGCGCAGGTGGGCTGTGCCCGGTGTCTGCGTGCTCAAACCGGAGATTCTGAGACGCGCCGACGTAACCGGCCACGGCCGGATGTGTCTCAAAACCGGAGAATCTGAGACACGCCGACGTAACCGGCCACCCCATACGGCGTGTTGCCAGAATCCCCGGTTTTAGACCGGCCCGGGTCCAGAGCCCGGCTCAACGGCGCCCGGCGCCGGGACATCCGCCGCCGGGCGCTACCGGGCGCTACCGGGCGCCGAGCAGGTGTTCCAGGGCGAGCTGCTGCAGGCGCACGAAGCCGAAACCGTGGCCGCCGAAGTAGGCATCCGTATCGAAGTCCTCGTAGGAGGCGCGGTCGGCGAGCAGGTCGTCATAGCTCTCGCCCGGGCTGAGCGTGGGCTGCGAGAGCTCGGGCACCTGGCTTGCGGCGAGCAGCTGCTGCACCTCGGGGTCGCCGCGGAACGCCGCGGCCCGCTCCTTCAGCAGCAGGTACGTGCGCATATTGGCCGACACCGAATCCCAGACGCCGGTGATGTCTTCGGTGCGTGAGGGCTTGTAGTCGAAGTGGCGCGGGCCGTCGTAGGCCTGACCACCGTTGGGGCCGCCGTTTTCGAGCAGGTCCACGAGCGAGAACGCGTTGTGCAGGTCGCCGTGGCCGAACACGAGGTCCTGGTCGTACTTGATGCCTCGCTGGCCGTTGAGGTCGATGTGGAACAGCTTGCCCTGGTACAGCGCCTGCGCGATGCCGGCGGTGAAGTTGAGCCCGGCCATCTGCTCGTGGCCGACCTCGGGGTTCACCCCGACCATCTCGGGGCGCTCAAGGGTGGTGATGAAGGCCATCGCGTGTCCGACCGTGGGCAGCAGGATGTCGCCGCGCGGCTCGTTGGGCTTGGGCTCAATGGCGAAACGGATGTCGTAGCCCTTGTCGGTCACGTACTCGCCGAGCAGGTTGACGGCCTCGCGGTAGCGCTCGAGCGCCGAGCGGATGTCTTTGGCCGCGTCGTACTCGGCGCCCTCGCGTCCGCCCCACATCACGAACGTCTTCGCGCCAAGCTCGGCGGCGAGATCGATGTTGCGCAGCACCTTGCGCATCGCGAAGCGGCGCACGGCCCGGTCGTTGGAGGTGAAACCGCCGTCCTTGAACACCGGGGCGCTGAACAGGTTGGTGGTGACCATCGGCACGATCAGGCCGGTGTCGGCGAGGGCGCCTTTCAGCCGGTCGATCTGGCTCTGGCGCGCGGCATCCGTGGAGCCGAAGGCGAACAGGTCGTCGTCGTGGAAGGTGAGCCCGTAGGCGCCGCGCTCGGCCAGGTTGGTGACGGCGTCGACCACGTCGAGGTCGGGGCGGGTCGGACCGCCGAACGGGTCAGTGCCGTTGTAGCCGATGGTCCAGAGGCCGAAGGAAAATTTGTCGTCGCGCGTGGGCTGGTTCGCCATTGAGTGCTCCCGGTTGAATCCTGATGAATTGTTCTGTTTCCAAACATATTAGCTTTCTCGGTCATGTCAACCGGGAAATCACCGTTATGTTGTTCTGAACACCTCATACTCGATCGGGCAAGGACGCGGATTGTGACCACTGAACTCAACTGGGCGGGCAACTATCGATACCGGGCTGCGACGCTCGCAGCACCCGCCGGCGTCGACGAGTTGCAGCAGCTTGTCGCCGGCGCCGACCGAGTTCGCGCACTGGGGTCACGTCATTCGTTCAACAGCATCGCCGACACCAGCGGAACCCTGGTGTCGCTGCACCGGCTCGACCCCGACATCGTCGTGGATGAGGGGGCGCTGACCGTGACGGTCGGGGGCGGCACGAAATACGGAATCCTGGCGGAGGAGCTGTCCCGCCGAGGTTTTGCCCTGCACAACCTGGCCTCCCTGCCGCACATCTCGGTGGCCGGGGCCATCGCCACGGCCACCCACGGCTCCGGCAACGGCAACGGCAACCTGGCCACCGCCGTGCGGGCACTCGAGATCGTGACTGGCTCGGGCGAACTCGTCGCCGTGTCCCGTGACACCACGCCCGACTTTGCGGGCATGGTGGTGGGACTCGGCGCCCTCGGCATCGTCACCCGGGTGACCCTCGAGATTCAGCCGATCTTCGACGTGCGCCAGGACGTCTTCGAGAACCTGCCCTGGTCGCTCGTGCTCCAGAACTTCGACGCCGTCACCTCGGCCGCCTACAGCGTGAGCCTGTTCACCGACTGGAGCGGCGACACCGTCGCGCAGGCTTGGCTGAAGAGCCGGGAGCCGTTCGCCCGGCGCACCGAGTTCTTCGGCGGCACGCCGGCCACCGAGCCGCGGCATCCGCTGCCCGGCATCTCCGGTCTGGACTGCACCGAGCAGCTCGGCGTGGTGGGGCCGTGGCACGATCGGCTGGCGCACTTTCGCCTCGCGTTCACCCCGAGCAACGGGGCCGAGCTGCAGAGCGAGTACCTGCTGCCGCGCGAGCACGCCGTGGCCGCGATTGAGGCCACGCGCGGACTGTCGAGCGTGATCACGCCGCTGCTGCTCGTGAGCGAGGTGCGCACCGTGGCCGCGGACGACCTGTGGCTGAGCGCCAACTACGGGCGCGATGGCATCGCGTTGCACTTCACCTGGAAGCCCGAGCAGGAGGCCGTGGAAAAGGTGCTGCTGCTGATGGAGGCCGCCCTCGCTCCCTTTCTTATCCGCCCGCACTGGGGCAAGCTGTTCCAGCTCGGGGCCGCGGAACTCGCGCCCCTCTACCCGAAGTTCTCCGAGTTCCGCATCCTGGCCGAGCAGATGGACCCGCAGCACACGTTCCGCAACGACTTTCTCGAACGCACGGTCTTCGGCGGCTGAGGCGGCTCGACCTGCGGGCGCAGGATTCCCCGAGTGTGGCTACCCCTGTGGCGGCATAACTCCTGCAAATCGAGATGGCCCACCCGGCCAGCCGCGCAATTCTGTGGCAGATCTGTGGCGGGCTCAGGAATTGCAGGAGTTATGCGCGGCGGCGGTGCTGTCACAGCCAGGACCGGATGCCCGTGGCCGGGCCGGCGGATGACCTGAGTTGGCCACGAGTGCGGTCCAGTTGGGGCTCACTACACGTGGTCGCGCCAGCTGTGCGTCGGGTTGAAGTCGAGCATGCGGCGAGCCTTGTCGATCGAGAGCAGGGTCTCATGCTCGCCGACCGTCTTGGTGACGCTGACGCCGGGGAAGACCTCGGCGGCCAGGCTCGCGCTCGAGCGGCTCATCACGGTGTCGGCGGCGGCGATGATGTACGCCTCAAAGCCGGGCAGCGATTTCTCAAGCGCGCGAGACACGGCCTGGGCGCCGTCCCGACCGTCGATGTAGCCCCAGAGGTTCCACTTGCGCAGGGTCGCGTCGTCGTCGAACGCGGGGAAGTCGGCGTAGTCCTCCGGGTTCATCACGTTCGAGAAGCGCAGCGCCGTGATGCTCAGCCGCGGGTCCCAGCGCACGAGTTCGATCGCCATCTGCTCCTCGAGGTGCTTCACGAGCGAGTACGTGCTTTCCGGCCGGGCCGGGTACTCCTCGTCAACGGGGATATAGGGCGGGTTCACGTCGAAGGGCAGTCCCAACACGGTCTCGCTCGAGGCGTAGACGATGCGCTTGATGCCGGCTCGGCGCGCCGCCTGGAACACGTTGTATGTGGAGAGCATGTTGTTGTGGAACGTGGCTACGTCCGCGTGCAGCCCCGGCGCGGGGATGGCGCCGAGGTGCACCACGGCATCGAAGCCGTCGGTGCGGTCGTTGATGCCGAACATCACGTCGACGACCTGGCCGTAGTCGGTCAGGTCGATCTTCGTGAAGGCCGAGCCGCGTTCGCCTGACATATCGAGGTTCGTGACGTCGTGGCCTTCGCTCGTGAGCCGCGCGACAACGCTGCGTCCGAGTTTTCCACTGCCACCGGTGACGGCAATTCTCATGGGGTACTCCTTGTTCGGGTCTGACAGGGGTGCGCAAAACCGGGGATTTTCGAGACACGCCGGGTGGTGTGGCGGGTTACCGCGGCGTGTCTCAGAGACTCCGGTTTTGTGTGGGTGTGGGTGTGGGTGTGGGTGTGGTGTGGTGTGGCGTGGTGTGGCGTGGCGTGGTGGAGCCG
>NZ_JPRS01000051.1 GCF_000738085.1 Cryobacterium sp. MLB-32 | reverse complement strand
TGCCGACGTGATCAGAGCGTCGATCCCGGTAGCCACACGGTCGGTTGCATACCCTTCGATGCGGAGCACGCGATCCAGCACGTCGCTTTGTTCGGGGTCACTGTTCACGATGAGAATTCTCATGATCGGTCACGCTCCGAACGCGAGAATGAGAATCTCATGTGCACATCATATGCATGCGTCCCGGGGGCGTGAAGCCCCACTTCGGGTAACCGAATCCGGGGCTAAGCTGCCCAGATAATCGCCCCCGGGTGCCGTAACGACGCTGAGGTGAGTGACATGAGTTTTGTTGTGGGTCAGCTAGACCGAATAGTCCTCGATGCCCTGACGCCCGAGAGACGGCTGCGGCTGCAGAGCCGCCGGAGCCTCATGGGGGGTTTCGTCACCCTGCACACAATTTTTCTCTTCGCCATGTTGCCGACGATTCTGACCGGGCGAGTCCTGGGCGATCTGCCTCTCTACCGGATTTGGGCGGAGCTGGGCTTCAATCACGGGGTCTGGCAGGGCATCAACGTGGAATGGGTGTATCCCATCGGAGCCCTCCTGCCGATTGCACTGGCTGGCGTGGCCGGACCGCTGCTCTATCAGCTGCTCTGGTTCCTCATGACCGTCGCACTGAATGCCGTGGCGGTGGCGGCCCTCACGTCCGGCGGACGCCGACGCAGCGGGTACAAAGCGGCCTGGGTGTGGTTGCTGCTGAGCTTTATCCTGAGTCCGGTGGGTTTGCTTCGGCTGGAGGGGCTGACGGCGCCCCTGGTGATTGCCGGGTTGGTCTTCCTGGCCACCCGACCGGTGCTGGCCGGCGTTCTTCTCAGCGTCGCAACCTGGATCAAAGTCTGGCCGGCCGCCGTCCTTCTGGCTGTCGTCGCCGCATCGCGTCAGCGCGTCACCGTCATACTCGCGGGTGCTGCCGTCACGTCCCTCGTCGCTGCATTCGTCTGGCTGATGGGCGGGCTGCAATTCCTCACCGGTTTCGTGACGATGCAATCCGACCGGGCGCTACAGCTGGAGGCTCCGGTCACCACGCCGTGGGTGTGGCTTGCTGCCATCGGTCATCAGCGAACCACCATTTACGAGAACCTCGCCATCTCCACACGGGAGGTCAGTGGCCCGGGAACCTCGTTCATGGCGGCGATGATGACGCCCGTGATGTTCGCCGCCCTTCTGGCCATTTTCGTCCTGATGCTTTGTGCCCTTCGGCGCCGGACAACGGATGCCTCCGCCCTCCTGCTCATCGGAGCGCTCGCCCTCGTGGGCGCCTTTGTCATCTTTAACAAGGTCGGGTCTCCGCAGTACATGCTCTGGATCGCCCCGATCGTGGCGGTCGGTGTTGCCCAGGACTGGTGGCGGTGGCGTGTTCCGGCCTACCTCATGGTGCTCATCGCAATTCTGACCACTCTGGTGTTTCCCGTTTTCTACCTGCCGCTCATCGACGGAGATCCCTTCGCGGTGCTGCTTCTCACCGGGCGCAACGCCCTGCTCATTGTGTTGTTTGGCTGGTCCGTTCGCGTTCTCTGGAGTCTGGCCCTCGGACGTACTGCCGTCGTCGTCCCGGCGCGCACCTTGACCCTGCAGCGGGAGCTGCGCCTCGACTGATCATCGGCCTGCCGGCGGTTCTCGCCTAGCGGGGGAGGACCGAACGGGGGCGTGTCGATGCGGAGCGCGACGGAGTATCGGGTCCGAGGCTGCGCACGAAGGCGAGCGATTCCCGAACGGATAACGTCGGGACGTATGCCCGGGCCAGGGCCAGGCCGATGGTGGGGAGCACGACCGGATCCGGATAGGCCATGAACAGAGGGATGAATTCCGGCTGGAATTTACGTTTGAACGCCAGCAGGGAACGGAACCCGTAAACGGGCTCGAGGGTCCGACCGAGGAAATCGAGGATGCGAGCCGCGAGGCTTGAGCTCGCATCGTCGCCCTGCGTTTGGGCGAGCGGCGCCGCGGACAGGCTGAGGAACTCGATATCCGGCTGCTGCTGCAGCATGGCCGCTGTTTCGGCGATGAGAAACTCCATCACACCGTTCATATTGTCCGGCGTGCGCCGCATGAAGTCTAAAGTCCACCCGATGATGACGCCGTCGCGGCAGCTGGGCATCCAACTGGTCACCGCAACGACTCGGTCCGACGAATCGATCGCGAGCATGAGTCGAACGGCCGGGTCACGTAGTTCGTCGAGACCACCGAGAGTGAATCCGAGTTCAGGGAGCCGCTTGTCTTGCACCCATTGCTCCGAGATCTCAGAGATCTGCGAGGAGTGCGCCACGGAAAGTGCTCGGTAGGTGGTCCATTCGGCGCGAACACCCTCCCGCCCAGCCCTGCTGATGGAGGAACGGATATCCTGCCACTTTTTGCCCGTCGTCGACCATGTGCGGGGGCGGAGCATCGTCTCTTCACCCACGCTCATGGTCTGCCACCCCATGCCAACGAAAAAGGGTTTCCATCTCTCGTGCAGGCTGTAGAAGACCGGGATCCAGCCGTGGTCGTCGCACATCACCGCGAACTCCGCCACGGCCGCTTCGACCTCATCCTTCGGGCCGATCGGTTCCGAAAGTGTGATCGCGGCACCGTTCACGACCTGGTACGCGATCACCGTCGACCGGGTGGCGTTGAACCAGAGGGAGTTTCCGGCCCAGGTGGACATGAATGCCAGCGAGCCCCCGCCGCCTCGGGCGAGCAGCGCGCGCAGTCGTGAATCTTGGTCTGCGCCGTCGACCCGTGTCACATTGCTTCGCATGTACAGCAGGGCATTCACGATCAGGACGATCCAGAAGATCGGCCCGACCCAGCGATAGAGCGCCGTCGTGATCATGTCAGTAGGCAGGAAGGTGAGGCGTTCGAGCCGCAGGAAAGCGACCGGGATGAACCGTTCGGGCACGTCGGCGAGCAAGGCGACGAGGTCGACGGTCGGTCGGAAGCGATCGCGCAGCAGCCAGCCCACGCCCACGTAAACCACCGAGAGACTCAGGAAGCTGCCGACGGTGACGAGGAAGAAGCGGCGGAGGCGCCCCGGACTGCTCTTCACCGGAAACCGTCGCAGGTTGAGAGCGATGACCACGGCGAGCAGGAGGGGGACCAGAACGGAAATCAGGAGCGCGACGGCGATTTCCCAGTACCGGGTGTTCGGCCAATGCCAGACGTAGGGCTGGCCGGATGCGGGCAGCAGGATGTAGTACCAGGCCCCGAGCGCGGCCATGGCCGAGCTCACGCCGATCACAAACCATGCCGCGAAGCGTCGACCACGGGCCAGACCGAACGCCGCCACGAGCAAGGCCAGCAGGGGCAGCGCACTCACCAGCACCGGGCCGACCCCATCGACGCGCGCGAGCATGAGCTCGCGCACGCACTGCCGAGTGATATTGCCGATCATGCAGCGATCGATGACGTTCGTTGCGGCCGGAACGTCCTGAGTGAGCAGCAGACCCAGCGGCGAGAGCGCCCCGAATCGGGCGCCGGAGAAAATCGTCACGACGGGCCCGATGGCCACCATGCCCACGATGACGGCGAGTAGAGTCCTGGCTTCGTGGTCTGAGCTGCGTCGCCAGGTGAGATCGATTCGGTGTGGCCGGAAGAGCGACCCCACACCGAGACCGACGAAGGTCGCGATCAGGCGGTACACGTCTGACGGCTGTCCGGAATAGAGCAGGAGGACGAGCGCTGCGGCCACCGTGAGTACCCGGATGCGCCGGCGCCACAACGGACCGGCGTAGAAACTGGCTGCCATGATGGTGCCGAAAATCGGCGTGAACGGATCGAGCGCCGAGAGCTCGCTCACGCCGCGGGACCAGAGCTCCCCACTTGCGACCCCCGCGATCTGGGCCAGGATGCCGAGGCCCGTCCCCACGATCGCTGTGGCGAAGAACGCGAACACCGTTCGTCGGGTACCCAGAAGACGCTCGGCGAAACCGAGAACGAAGAGGGCTGCGGGAACAGCGAGCAGCAGCTCCGCACCGTTGTCGACCACGAACACGGAGGTGAGCACAGACCACCAGTGTCCGTTTTCGACGACCGACTCGTACCCGGTTCCCAAGAGCAGGCGCAGGGCACGCTCCGGCCCTCCGATCGGACCGGTGGCCAGCGCCATGATGAGGAGCACGATGGCGTACGAGGCCGCGAACGGTGCTCGGGACGCGAATCGTTGCATGGTTTTCATCAGGAGCCCGCCAGTCCGAGTCGGTGGAGCATCAGGGGGAGTGCTGTTTTCCACGCGTAGTTCACGGTGTACCAGTCATGGGCCGTGCCGGGGGACACGATGAGACGTGTGGTGGCTCCGGCTTGGCGCGCGGCATCCCGGAGCGTACCTGCCCAGCTGAGGTACTGCGCGTCGTCGCCTCCCACGGCGAAGATCACGCTCAGGTCGGCATAGGGGGCATGTGCGGCGAGGATAGCGGCCGGTGCTGCCGCCGCATACGCGGCCGTGCTGCCCCCGAAACCGGCCTGGATCGTTGTCGCCGGGCTGCCGACTTTGGGCACGATTTCGCCGGAGATATTCAGGATGGTGCCGTACAGGTTGGGATTGGCGGCGCCGAGCTGGATGGAGCACGTGCCACCTTCGGAGAACCCCGCGATCGCCCAGCCACCGGGGGCCGAGGCAACGGACAGGTTCGACCGGATCCAGTTCGGCACGTCGACGGTGAGATAGGTCGCGGAGTTTCCGAGCGCCGAGTCCACGCACATCGGGTTGCGATCGGCAGCACCAAGTTGGTCGGGCACGACGACGATGGGCGCAAGACCCTGATGTGACGCAGCGTAGGCATCCAGAACACTGTCGATGTGCCCGGAGACGAACAGGTCCTCCGGCGCGCCCGGTTGCCCGGAGAACACCTCGATGATCGGCAGTACGGGCGGGTGCGCCACGCGGGCGGCGGGCGGCAGGTAAACCAGGGCGGGCCGTGCGTCGAAGCCGGACACGGTCGCCGGGATCGTCACCGTGCCGACCGTGCCCAGGCTCGCGTCCGCCCCGGTCGCGGGGGACATGTCAAGAGGCTGGAAGCGCGATATGCCGAGTGCGTCCCGCAGGGTGGTGAACTCCCCGAAATCCGCGTTGATGCCAGCGGCAGCTGTGAGGAGGAAGACCGGGACCGCGACGATCCCCACGGCCTTTCTCCACCAACTCGTGCGTGGGAGGCTTGACGTCGCCAACGCCAGTCCGCCGAAAAACAGGGCAACCCATGCCCGGGTGACCGGCGACAGGGACACGCCGAAGACGTCCCACACATCGCTCACCATCCACGCCAGCAACCAGCCAGCCGCCACCGCCAGCAGCACCGCCACTGCGGTGATGCCCGCGCGGCGACGGTGGCGCCGTGCGACGAGCAGAAAGAGCACCAGCCCCGCCGCGAGAACGTACAGGCCGATCAGAAAAGGACCCCCGATGATGCTGGTGTCGACGAACTGGGTGGCCATGCTTTCCTTTCAGCCTTACATACGATACCGATCTGGGTGCGTCGGCGCCTGCACGCCCATCTGGAGCGGCAGGCGCGGTGGCGCTCCGGTCATCCCTGCGGCGGTGCCAGCCCGAGATGTGGGTACAGCACCTCAAAGGCCTTGTTCAGGCCATCCGTCAGCGCCGGCAAGACATGGCCGCCGTTGGGGGACTCCCAGTACGTCGCGGTCATGCCGGCGGCCTGGGCGGCCGCGAATATCCGGCGGGCCCCCGGAATGAAGGCGGCGTCGTTCGATCCCACGGTGAATACCCCGAACGTTCCCGGCAGGGGATGCGCCGCCAAAAGAGTGACCGGCTTCTGCGCGTCATAGGCGGCCTGGTCGCCGTGAAATACGTCGTGGAGGGTGGCTGCGGCAATCTCGGACCCGGCGAATTCCTCCCCGGAGATATCGATGACGTTGGACCACAGGGTGGGATGCTTTGCGGCCAGGGAGATCGCGCACTGTCCTCCGTTGGAATACCCGGCAATCGTCCAGTGCTGGGGATCCGACAGGATATTCAGGTTCGCACGCGCCCAGTTGACGACGTCCCCGGTGATGAATGATTCCGCGTTGCCGTATTCAGGAGTATCCAGACAGAGCGGGTCTGCGGCAGGATCGCCCAGCTGATCGGCGACCAGCACGATGGGAGCCAGGCCGTGATGCAGGGCTGCCTCGTGATCGAGCGTCGCGGCGATGAACGACGGGTCGGGGTTGCCGGGCTGGCCCATCAGCAGCAGGACGAACGGCAACTTCGGCGGGTCCGCGACGAGGGCGGCGGGCGGGAGGTAGAGGCCGGCCGGGCGGGATACGAAACCCGACAGGGTCGGCGGGATCATCTGCGTTCCGGTCGTGCCCTGCGCTGGCATATCGGGAGGCGGGGTCCAGCTCTTCCAGAGCGGGCCTGCCGTGGTTGGGGTGAGGCCAGGCGTGCCCTTCGGCTGGGCGAGCTGGATCGGCTGTTCCGCCGAGACTCCGAAGAGGGACCCGAGGGTGCGGTTGAGACCGTAGCCGGCATTGATTCCCAGCGCGCCGGTAATGAGGAAGAGCACGACCGAGGCGCTCGCGATGACGGTACGAGTTGCGCTGGACCTCCACAGGCTCGCCACGGCCAGACTGACGCCCACGCATGAGGCGGCCAACCACGCGTAGGTGGTTGTGCCGAGAGAGACCCCGAAGAGGTTCCACACTCGCACGGTGAAGAACCAGATGAGAACGGCCATGACGAGCCCGGAGACGGTCGCCGACGCCAGTATTGTCATCCACCGGCGGGTGGGGCGTCGCGCGATCAGGTAGAGCGCGGCGAAACCAGCCACGGCGAAGAGCCCAAGAATCGCCGGCCCATCGACGATATTCATGCCGAGGATGACATTCGACATGGCCGTCATCTCCGCTCAGCGGGAGGCACGAGTGAGAGCCGTGGTGCGAGGGTGTCGAAGGCGCGCTGGAGGCCCTGTGTCAGCGCCTCGGTGGTGTGCCCCTCGCCGGGAACTTCATAGGTCGTGGTCGTCATACCGGCCGCCCGCGCTTTCTCACTCAGATCTCTGAAGCCGGGTCCGATGAAATCGTCGTCGGCGCCAACCGTGAACACCGCGCTGGTATCGGGATAGGGGGTATCGGCCATGGCCGTCTCGGGTTTGCTCGCGTCATAGGCCTGCTGGTCGCCGTCGAAGACGTCGGCGAGCACATCCGATTCGGTTTCCACACCGGCGTACGTGGTGCCGGACGCGCTGATCACGTTGCCCCACACGCCGGGGAATTTCGCGGCGAGGGAGATCGCGCACTGGCCGCCGTTGGAGAAGCCCGCAACGGTCCACTGGTCTCGGCCCGACAGGATTCCCAGATTCGCGACCGCCCAATCAACAACGTCCTGCTCGATATACGTCTGCACATTGCCGTAGCGGGGCGTGTCGAGGCACAGGGAATCGACGTCGGGATCCCCGAGCTGGTCGGCGACCACCACGATGGGCGCGAGCCCATTGTGGGTGGCGGCGAATTGATCGAGGACCTGAGCTATCGGTCCGGCATCCGGGTCCCCGGGTTGTCCCATCATCATTAGGACAAAGGGGAGGAGCGGTGGATTCGGCACGAGTGCTGCGGGCGGCAGATACACCTCGGCGTCCCGTGCGGCGAACCCGGACGCCGTCGGGGGAATGTGAACGGAGCCGATCCTGCCGGCCGATGCGAGGTCGGCCGGAGGGTGCCAGGCCTGCCACAGCGGCTCACCGGCGGCATCGGGGGGAACAGCCGCCCTCGACGGCAGGTCCAGCGCAGCGATGGACCCGGATGTGGGCGACACCACCAGCGCGACGACGACCACCGCTGCCGCCGCGGCGCCGAGTGTGACACCGGTGGCCAGAACGAATCGACGGGTGAGAGACACGGACTTCTTCACATCATTCCCGCCGTGACCGGAGCTGTCATGTCGCTCCGCTGACGAGAGCTTAGGAAGGCCCTCTGCGCGTTCACTGCGAGTTCGCTGAACGTCACCTGCCGGTCTGATGGGCTCGGAGGCTAGGCTGAGCGCATGAGCGCTGATGGACAACAAAACGCACCGGCCGCGACCGGCGTCGGTTTTGCCGTCGCGCAATTCTCTCCCGGAACGGACGAGGCAGCCAACCTTGCAGACATGCGTGCGCTCGCGGCCCTCGCCGCGGCACGTGGTGCCACGGTCGTCGTTTTTCCGGAGTATTCAGCCTTCTGCGAGGTGCCGTTGGGCGGTGCGTCCGTTGCCGCGGCGCAAGCTCTCGACGGATCTTTCGTGGGTGGCCTCCGCGATCTGGCGAGGGAGCTCGGGGTCTTCCTCGTCGCCGGCATGCTGGAGAAGACGTCCGATCCGCAGCGATTCGCGAACACCCTCGTCGCGGTCAGTCCCGGCGGACGCACCGTCGCGACGTATCGAAAGCTGCACCTCTACGACGCTTTTGGGGAGCAGGAATCTGAATGGGTCCAGGCCGGCGCAATTGAGAGCCCCGAAACCTTTGAGGTGCACGGCCTGAGGGTCGGGCTGCAGACGTGTTACGACATCCGTTTTCCCGAGGTGACGAGACGGCTGGTCGATGCCGGCGCCGACGTGGTGCTCGTCCCTGCCGAGTGGATGAGAGGTCCCCTGAAAGAACAACAGTGGCGCACCCTTCTCACCGCTCGCGCGCTCGAGAACACCATTTACGTGGTCGCCGCGGACCAGGCGCCGCCGATCGGCGTGGGGCAAAGCATGGTGGTCGATCCTATGGGCGTCGAGATCGTCACGATCGGTGAGGCGACCGACGTTGCCGTGGCGTGGGTCAGCCCGGCACGAATCTCCTCCGTGCGCGCGATCAACCCCGCACTGGCGCAGCGGCGTTTCGGTGTGGTCGAGCGCTAGCGCGGGGTCGCTTTCGTCGCGCGTGATGGTGCGGCCGTTCGAATGTTGGTTGATGGTTCCGAACGCAGGGACTTGTCGGGCTCGGCGTTGGATGTGTCCTCGCCCGTCACGATCAGTCCTTGGGAGCTGTTCGCCGATCGGGTGAGCTGGGCGACCCAATTCGGGTTGATGCTCGGGGGGTGTCCTCCACTGAACTTGAAGTACAGCGGAATCGCCGGGTGCATCCACGCGGAGCTGCGTCCGTCGCCCACGACAGCGGCATCCCGCCAGGATAGTAGGAAGCTTTCTCCACGCCGCAGCTTCTGAATGATCACGAGTTGGAGGTGAGCCAATACTCGATCGTCGAATTCGACCACTACTCGGTCGTACGTCAGAGAGCCCATGGTGTCGCTTCCGGTCATTGCGCGGGGGAGCCGGAACGGTGCGAGCGGCGCTGACACAGCATTTCTTGCCGGATTTCCCCAATTGTCCTCCGTTTGGGGGGCAGGAGCAAGGAAAGGGCGATGTTCCCGGCGCACTGGCAGCACCGACCCTAGGCGGGAAGAGACCTCAGAACGTCACACGGGCGTTCAATATGGCCGAAATGACCCGTGTCCGGCAGGGAGATGATCCGAAAATCTGCGAGCACGTCGTGCAGTCGGCGCGCGTCGCGTGTGGCAACGAACACGTCCCTGTCGCCGTGAGTTGCCCGCACCGGGCACTCGATTCGTTTCCAGGAGGCCGCTGCATCATAGGCTCCGGCCCGTGCGGACGCGATGCTGAATCCCGCGGGGCGCACCTCTTGCCCGAGCGCGTGGATGATGCTTGCGTGGATGCGAGCCGGGTGACGGAAGAGAGGAGCAACCAGCCCGCGCAACAGGGACGCCCGGGCGAGAAAGGCCACACAGGTGCGTCCCCACGTGCCGGTGAGGCGGAGCACTCGCATCACCTGCAGGAGTGACGCGTAGCCGGGCAACAGACCGAATCCGGCGAGCGGATGGCGCACGCTCTCGATGACGGAGAAGGTTGTGGCAGAGACCAGGCCCACTGAGACCGTCGCACGCGTTTCGGCGGCAGCCAACTGCAGGGCGATGAGCCCGCCCATGGAATGACCCACCACGCGCCAGCGGCGGTAACCCAGCGCGCGGGCGATATCGGCGACCGTGGCCGCCATTGTTTCGATCGTGAGGTGTGCCGGGTCGGCGGGAAGTGCGGTGTCTCCCCATCCCGGCAGATCGGGGATGACGAGGTCGGTCATCCGGGCAGCACTCGAATCGGGTTCGTCGGCGCGGAGCGCATCCGCCGCCGACAGGAGGGGCGTCCAGGTGGTCCACGAGCCCGCGGCCCCGTGAAGCAGGATGGTGGCGGTGTCGCTGCCTGTGCGTCGTCCGTGCCGCACGGCGACGGTGCCGATGCCGAGGCGCATCGAGCTTGTGGTCAGGCCGAAGCGGCGAGCATCGGCCTCGAGCGGAAACGGGCAATACTGCCGGCTCAGGACATCCGCCGTCAGCTGCGGCGAAGCGTGGCGGCCGGGGCGATGGGCGAGGACGGTCATAGCAGGGGTTCGTCGCGCTCGGCCTCGCGGATTGGTCAGGGGTCTCTTCCCGCGGTCTGCCGTATGTCGAGTGGATTCTCAGGGAGGAATACTCGGTGGAATGCCCCCGTTGTCATCGGAACGGCAGTGAAACCTGCCCGACAACGAAAAGAGTGACCAGTGAAATTGTTTTCCCCGACAACCCTCGGCGATCTGCACCTGACAAACCGTCTGGTCATGGCGCCCCTGACCCGCACCCGATCTGGCGCGGCAGGCGTGCCCGGTGAGATGGTGGCCGAGCACTACGCCCAGAGGGCCTCACTCGGACTGATCGTCACGGAGGGCACCTATCCGAGCCATGCCGGCCAGGGCTTTCCGGGCCAGCCCGGACTGGTGACGCCCGAGCAGATCGAGGGCTGGCGACGGGTCGCCGACGGTGTGCATGCCGCGGGCGGACAGATTGTCGCCCAGGTGATGCACGCGGGCCGCGTCACCCACGAGGCGACCACCGGAGGACGCACCGTCGTTGGTCCCAGCGCGATTGCCATCGACGGTCAGACCCACACCTACGAGGGAAAGCTGCCCTACCCCGTGCCCCACGCACTGGACTCGGACGAGCTGACCGGGGTGATCGAGGAATTCGTGCAGGCGTCCCGCAACGCGATCGCTGCGGGTCTCGACGGCGTGGAGATCCACTCGGCCAACGGCTACCTTCTTCATGAGTTCCTGTCGCCGGCATCCAACCAGCGTGAGGATGGCTACGGCGGCTCGCCCGCACACCGGGCTCGGTTCGTGGTGGAGGTTGTCACGGCGGTGGCGAATGCCATCGGTGCCGGCCGGGTCGGGCTTCGAATCTCCCCTGAGCACAACATCCAGGATGCCCTTGAGACCGATTCAGCGGATCTCACGGCTACGTACGGCGCGCTCGTGGACGCACTCGCGCCGCTCGGCCTCGCCTACCTCAGCGTGCTGCACGCCGAGCCGACGGGCACGCTTGTTCAGGAACTTCGCCGTCGTTTCGCCGGTTCGGTTCTGGTCAACAGCGGATTCAGTGAAATGACGACCCGCGCGGAAGCCGTGAGCCTGCTGGACGACGGACACGCGGAGGCCGTGGTGGTCGGACGTCCCGCGATCGCCAACCCCGATCTCGCCTACCGCTGGCAGGAAGATCTGCCGCTCAATGTGCCGAACGCGGCGACGTTCTACGGCGATGGACCGGAGGGCTACACGGACTACCCGGCCCTCGTTCGCGCCTAGGACGCTCGCGCGGAGAGCGCAGACAGTTGGGTGGCGGCCCGCTCGAGCACCTCGACCTTCTTGCAGTAGGCGAAGCGCACGAGCGGGGCGTAGTCCGCGCGGTAGCGCGGTGAGCAGAACGCGGTGACCGGCACGGTGACGACCCCGGCGAGCTCGGGTAGCACCCGGCAGAATTCCACACCGTCGGTATAGCCGAGATTCGTCGCATCGGCCACGATGAAATAGGAACCGCGCGGCTGGCTGATGCTGAACCCGGCCGTGGTGAGTCCCCGGGCGAGCACGTCGCGTTTGGCGCGAAGGTCCTGGGCGGTCGCGGTGTAGAAGGCGTCCGGAAGATCCAGCCCCACGGCGATGGCCGGTTGGAAGGGAGCGCCGTTCACGTAGGTGAGGAACTGCTTGACCGCCAGGATGGCCGTCACGAGAGCGGCCGGTGCGGTGAGCCAGCCCACCTTCCATCCGGTGAGACTGAAGGTTTTTCCACCGGACGAAATGGTGACGGTTCGCTCAGCGGCGCCCGGGAGGGTGCTGATGGGAATATGCGGTACCCCGAACGTGAGGTGCTCGTACACCTCGTCGGTGACGATGAGAGCATCGTGCCGGTGCGCCAGGTTCACGATCAGCTCGCGGGTCTCGCGGGAGAATACGGTTCCCGTGGGGTTATGCGGATCATTGACGACGATCAGCCGCGTTCGGTCCGTGACAGCGGCCCGAAGGAGATCGAGGTCGGGTTGAAAATCGGGGGACCGCAGCGGCACCGTGCGATGGACACCGCCACCGAGGGCGATCAACCCACCGTACGCGTCATAGAAAGGCTCAAACGTGACGACCTCGTCACCCGGTTCAAGAAGGGCGAGGATCGTGGCGGCCAGTGCCTCGGTGGCACCCGCCGTGACGAGCACCTCCGTGTCGGGATCGACGCTCAGACCGTAGAACCTGTGTTGGTGCCGGCTGATCGCCTGGCGCAGCTCGAGGGTGCCCCGACCCGGCGGATACTGGTTCACGCCGTCCGCAATCGCCCGTCGTGCGGCCTCGAGAACTTCGACCGGGCCGTCCTCGTCGGGAAACCCCTGCCCGAGGTTGATCGCTCCCGTTCGAACCGCGAGCGCGCTCATCTCGGCGAAGATGCTGGCGGTCACGGTGCCGTCCGCGGCGAGAAGTCCCGCACCAGCGGCCGTTCGGCGCCAGGCGCCCGAGATCGTCATCGTGTTTTCCCCATAAGTTCCAAACTACGACATCCTCTCGCTCAGCGACGAGCAGCAGGGTCATTGATTGCTCCCAGTCTGTCCATATCAAACGTTCAGGTTTGGGCGCAAAACTGGCGTTGCTTGGAAGGAGCACCCCATGACTGACAAAAACCAGGATTCCGGTCCCACGCCCGAACCCCACGACGAGACCGCTTCTTTCTCCGTGGACGGTTCCGGTGAGGCCGCGGCACCGCCGGCCACTCCCGTACCCGATGTGACTCCCGTATCCGACGTGACTCCCGTATCCGACGTGACTCCCGCACCCGACGCCAGCGCACAGCCTGACGCCACCGCACAGCCTGACCTCGCCGCATACCCGTCGTACCCTGCCGCACCGGCTACGACGGCCGCCGACAGGACTGCCACGGCGGCGTATCCGACGGATGCCTTCGGTCGACCCGTGCCGGCCACGCCTGCCGCCGAGCAGGACTACGCCACCGCCAATGGACAGTCGACCGCTCCCGGTGGACCGGCTCTGACGAAGGACTCAGCGCGGCGCCGCACCAGCGTGGGCCTCATCGCCGCGCTGGCCATCGCCGCGCTTGTCGGCGGAGCATCCGGCGCCGGCATCTACGCCCTCGTCGACTCCAACCAGAGCACGAGCGTGCCGGCCAACCAGTCTCAGGGCGCGAGCAACGTGGTCGTGAACAATACGGACAGCGTGAATGAGATCACCGCGGTGGCCGCTAAGGCCTCGCCGAGCGTCGTGACGATCGAGGTCGCCAGCGGCCAGAACGGCGGCACGGGTTCGGGTGTCATTCTCAGCGACGACGGTTATGTCCTCACCAACACCCACGTCGTCACCCTCGACGGTGCCGTCGGTGACGCCACGATCCAGGTAAAGGGCAACGACGGCAGGCTTTATGCCGCCACGGTCGTGGGCACCGATCCGATCTCCGACCTCGCGGTCATCAAACTCACGGATGCGAAGGGTCTTACCCCGATCCAATGGGCCGACTCGGGCAAGCTCAATGTCGGTGACACCGCCATTGCCATCGGCTCTCCGCTTGGCCTGGCCGGAACGGTCACCAACGGCATCGTGAGCGCCCTCAACCGCAGCATTACCGTGGCGTCATCGGCCGCGCCGACCACTCCGGACCAGACCACGCCCGACCAGGGCAACGGGGCTAACCCGTTCGACTTCTGGAACTTCGACATTCCCAACAAGGACGGCACGCAGCAGCCGGCGCCCCAGACCACGGGCAGCATCTCTCTGCCGGTGATCCAGACGGATGCCGCGATTAACCCCGGTAACTCGGGTGGTGCCCTGCTCAACAGCAAGGGCGAGCTGATCGGCATCAACGTGGCCATCGCTAATGCCGGTGGCAGCGGCTCGGGGTCGGCCGCCGGCAGTATCGGTGTGGGCTTCTCGATTCCATCGAACTTCGCGGAACGCATCTCCCAGGAAATCATCGCCGACGGCAAGGCGACGCACGGACTGCTTGGTGCGAGTGTGCAGGCGGCCACGAGCGATTCGGGCAGCACGACGGTGGGTGCGCTCATCAAGGACGTCTCGTCGGGCGGCGCCGCCGAGAAGGCGGGTCTGAAGTCCGGTGACGTGGTCACCAACTTCAACGGCATACCGATCACGGACCCCAATGACCTCACCGCCCAGGTGCGTGTGCTTCCGGCTGGGGGAACGGCGGATCTGACGTACATGCGAGGCGGCCAGTCGACCACGGTATCCGTCACGGTGGGCGAGCTCTCGAGCTGACGCAACCGCTCCTTCCAGTACCCCGTTGGGCAGTACCCCGTTGGGCAGTACCCCGTTGGGCAGTACCCCGTTGGGCAGTACACCCTCGGACAGAACCCCCTCGGACAGAACCCCCTCGGACAGAACCCCTGGGACAGTCCGAGGGGGTTCTGCGTGCAACCGCACACGGGGAGGGCCGGAGGCAAGGGTCGGATGATAAGCTGGGTCGCCTACCCAACTACCCGAAAGTGGGCCGCCGCGTGCGCCAGAGTGGTGACCAACTCCTGCCGGGGGTCTCATATGTGATGCCCGTGCTCAACGAGGTGACGCATGTGCGTGCCGCCGTCGTCAGCCTTCTGCAGCAGGACTACACGGGTCCCTTCGAGGTGACCCTCGCGCTCGGGCCCAGCATCGACGGCACGACCGAGCTGGTCGAGGAGATGGCGGCCGTCGATTCCCGGATTCGGATCGTCCCGAATGACGTGGGGTCGACCCCGGCCGGACTCAATACCGCGATTCGGGCGTCGCGCTATGCGGTCGTCATCCGGGTCGATGCCCATTCCGTCCTGCCTCCGAATTACGCTCGGGTCGCGGTGGAGACCCTGGAGCGAACCGGTGCCGATAACGTGGGTGGCATCATGGATGCCCGGGGAATCAGCCCGTTCGAGAAGGCCGTCTCCCGGGCATATGGCGCGCGCATTGGGCTCGGCGGCACCCCGCACCATGTCGGTGGCACGGAAGGCGCAGCCGAGACGGTCTACCTCGGCTGTTTTCGTACCGAGAGCATCCTCGCGGTCGGACTGTTCGATGAAGGCGTCAAGCGCGGCCAGGACTGGGACCTCAATCGTCGCCTCCGCGAAGCCGGGGGAACGGTCTGGTTCACACCCGCGCTTCGGGTGGTCTACCGCCCCCGGTCGAGCCTGACGAAGCTGGGTCGCCAGATGCTGTCGACGGGCCTGTGGCGCGGTGAGCTGGCGCGCCGGTACCCGGCGGCCAACGGCATCCGCTATTTCATCCCGCCCCTCATGGTGTTGGCCGTCGCCGTCGGCATTCTGCTCGGCCTTGCCGGCATCGGCCAGGCACTGTACGGCACCGCACCGTGGTTGTTGCTCGGCTTCGTCGCCCCCGCGGGGTATCTGGCCATCGTCATCGGGGCCACCGTCGCGGTCGCCCGGCCCGATGGTTTTCGTGCCGTCCTGAACTTTCTCGTAGTCTTGCCGTGCATTCACTTCTGCTGGGGCATCGGATTCGTTCTTGGATTCCTCAAGCTCACCAGCAACATCACGGCACACACGGGAAGATAACAATGATGCAAGCCTCACCCGGATTCGCGCGGCCCACCTCGATCGCCGAGTTGCGCAGGGTGGCCCAGCCGCCGGAGGTGCGACTGCGCGCCAACGCGGAGCACTGGACGGCCAGCCTGTACCTGCGAGACATCTCTCCGTACATCACCTGGATGCTCCTGAAGACGCGCATCTCGGCCAACGGCGTCACGGGTTTGATGATCCTCGTGGGATGGTCCACGGCCGCAGCGCTGCTCATCCCCGGGATCTGGGGTGCGCTTCTGGCCCTGATCCTCGGACAGCTGCAAATGCTGATCGACTGCTGCGACGGTGAGGTTGCGCGCTGGCGCCGCACGTCGTCTCCGGCCGGCGTCTTCCTTGACAAGGTCGGTCACTACTCCACCGAATCGCTCATTCCGATCGCGCTCGGCTTTCGTGCGGCGGCCTACCCGATTGAGGCCCCAGCCGATTTTCTCTGGACCAGTCTGGCCTTGCTTCTCGCCCTGATCATCGTGCTGAACAAAGCGCTCAACGACATGGTGCATGTCGCGCGGGCCAATGCCGGCCTCACCAAACTGGCCGACACTCAGGGGGAAAAAGCCCCGACCTCGAGCCTCCTGAAGCGTGTTCGCCGGCTCGCTCGGTTCCTGCCCTTCCACCGCCTTTACCACTCCGTCGAGCTCACCATGGTGATCTTCGTGGCCGCGCTCGTCGGCCTGGTAGCCGGGGAGCCGCTGGTCGACCGGGTGCTGCTCGCCGCACTGGTACCGCTGGCCTTCCTGTCCCTGATCGGGCACTTCGTGGCGATCATGGCTTCCAAACGTGTCCGTTCCTAGTTCGACGGGCAGTGGCGCTCCGGCGTCGACCCCGACCGTCGGTGTTGTACTGCTCACCCAGGGCACGCGCCCGGTTGAACTGTCCCGCGGTATCGACAGCCTGCTGGCGCAGGAGGGTGTGCTTCTGGACGTGGTCTGCGTGGGCAACGGTTGGCAACCCACCGGCCTGCCCAGCGATGTGAAGTCCCTGGGTCTGCCGACCAACCTCGGTATCCCTGCGGGGCGCAACCGCGGTGTGTCCCACGTGACGGGTGAATTCCTCTTCTTTCTGGACGATGACGCCAGCATTCCCGATCCGCGCTTTCTGCTCGACGCCATTGCCACGTTGCGGGCAGATCCCTCGATCGGTCTGCTGCAGCCTCGCGTGGTCGACCCCGCCGGACTCGGGTCACCGCGGCGCTGGGTGCCCCGAATCCGCAAGGGAGAAGCAACGGATTCCGGTCCGGTCTTCTCCGTGTGGGAAGGTGCCGTCCTGATGCCCCGTGCGGTCTTCGACGCCACCGGCGGGTGGGCTGAGCCGTTCTTCTACGCCCATGAGGGCATCGAACTGGCCTGGCGAGTCTGGGACCAGGGTTTGCGGGCGTGGTACGCGGGCGATCTGGAGGCCAATCATCCATTCATGCATCCCACCCGACATGCTGAGTACTACCGCCTGAACGCACGAAATCGGGTCTGGCTGGCGCGACGGAACCTGCCGGCCTGGCTGGTGCCGGTTTACGTCGGATCCTGGACTCTCATTCAGCTCGTGCGCTGGCGCCGCGATGGCCCGGCTCTCCGCGCCTGGTTCGGTGGCTGGCGTGAGGGGTGGCGGAGCGACCCGGGGGAGCGGCGCGTGCTGTCGGCGAGGACCGTCTGGCGGATGTCCGTGGCCGGCCGCCCGCCGATCGTCTGACGCCAGCGGAGGGTATTCTTAGAGAGTGGGTATTCAGAAAGACGTCAGGCGCGCAGTCAAGTTGGTCAAGGACGTCACGGCGTCCCGCAAAGCGCAGAAGTTACTCACCGGCCGCCTCGCCGTCCGTGACGCGCTGCCGAAAGGCCGTTTCAGGATCGCGGTCTATTTTGCCGATGGGCCCGTCAACATGTACCAGCTGCGTCAGTGGTACAAACCGCTGGCGAAGCTGGCAGAGACCTGGCCGGTCCTGCTGCTCAGCCGGACCGGCGGCGGAACGCTCAAGCTCATGCAGGAATCACCCCTGCCGGTCGCCTACGTGCAGCGGGTGTCCGATCTGGAACGGGTCATCGCGGAGCAAGACATTCGCATCGTCTTCTATGTCAATCAGAACCCACGCAACTTCCAGATGATGCGCTACGGACGCATGTGGCACGTTTTCATCAATCACGGTGAGAGCGACAAGATGTACATGGTCACGAACCAGTTCAAGGCTTACGATTACTCCCTGGTGGCCGGAGAAGCAGCACTGGCCAGGCTGAACCGGGTCTTGTGGGACTTCGACTTCGACAAACGCGCGATCACCATCGGACGCCCCCAAGCCGACCACTTTTCCGGACCGCTCCCGTACACACCTGACAAACGTCAGGTTGTGCTCTACGCTCCCACGTGGGAAGGCGACCGTCCGGCTGCGGCATACGGCTCGGTGGCGACCCACGGGGTCGCACTGGTCACGGCACTTCTGACCACCGGGCAGCACCGTGTCATTTACCGGCCGCACCCGCGGAGCGGCGTCGTCGACCACGACTACGCGGCGGCCAACAAGCGCATCATCGCGGCCCTTGCCACGGCTAATGCACGTGATCCTGACGCCCACCATGTCGTCGACACGGGTCCCGATCTGGGATGGCAGCTCTCCGCTGCCGACGTGGCCATCGTCGATATTTCGGCCATGGTCTACGACCGGCTCGCTGCGGGAAAGCCGCTGATGATCACCCGTCCGGTTAACCCAGCCGCACTGATCGACACGAGCGGCTATCTGTCGGACTGTGAATGGGTCACTGCGTCGGATGCCCCCGATATTGCGGAGTTGCTGACCGCGTTGGCGAACAACCGAACGGCATCGGCCCGCCTCAACGCCTGGGTCACGCACTACTTCGGCGACACGACTCCGGGAGCGTCCACGACGCGCTTCCACGCCGCCGTGCAGGGACTGATGTCCGAGTGGGAACGCCACGCGGCCCGACACGCGTCCGACGCTGCCTTCGATCAGACCGATCCCGTTCGGGATCCCACCCACGACTGACCTGCACGAGTGACCGGACGGCGGCGCTCAGGCGTTGATCGGGGGTGCTGCCTGGTCCGTTGGATCGGGTGCCGCGACCGATGCTCCACGCCTTCGGCCGCCCGGGAGCAGGGCGCGGGTCCCGGAGCCGAATCGACTCAGGGAGCGCGTGGCTCGATCCGACACCGATCGGGCCACTCGAAACCTGTCAGGCACGCTCGTCAGCCGAATGGTCGGTTCGAGTTCCGAACGCAGAATGAGAGGGGCCGGACCGAAGGCGAGCCGTGAGGAGTGGACCACCCGGGTGCCGAGCAGGTGATTGCCGGTGCCGCCGATGACCGCACCGATCCCGAAGGGGAGGGCTTTGCCGATCAGGCTCGCACCGCCCTTGGCTGCGAACTGGCGGATGAAGACCGATTTGAGCTTGTCCGTGAGCGGTCCGATGATCGTACGCGGCAGGCTCGTGGTGATCAACTCGCCCCAGTAGGCCGTTCGGGCCGTGCCGCCGCCCGTGAACTGCCCGGCCAGCTGGCGCACGAGGTCCGAGCCCTCCCGGCCGAGCATCATGGTCATCACGAGTGCTCTGGCTCGGTCGGGGTCGTCGACGGTCAGTCCGTGTACTTCACTCACGGACTGGGCGAACAGCGCGGTGGCTTCAAGAAAGCCCGCCGTTTCCACTCCGGAGAGGGCGAGTGTGATTCCCGTTCCGACGCCCGGGATGACGGCGCTGGCCCCGACGAAGGCGCCTCCGGTGGTGACCGCCGTGAGGTAACGTCGCTCGAGAACGCGAACGATCTCTTCGGGGGTTGCCCGCGGGTTGTGCCGGCGGATTGCCCGGATGTGCGCGAGGACCACCGGGCGATGAATCGCCAGTAGGCGGTCAAACCCGCGCACGAATCCGTCCGGAAGTTGTCCGCCGTGCGGGGTCCCGCCCGTTGACGAGGCGAGCGGTACCGGTGACCTGGCCACGGCGGACCTCCTTCGCTGTTGACTTCGAGCTTACGTGCCCCACGCGGGGTCTGGTAAAGGCGCGGCGGCTCCACTAGACAGGGTCTATGCCTGATGTCACCTCAGAAGCCAGCCGACTCCTCGGGCTTCGACTTCGCGAGCGACGCCTCGCGCTCTCCCTTAACCAGGAGGCCGTTGCCCTGGCTGCCGGGCTGAACGTGTCCAATTATGCGCGGATCGATCGCGGCCATGGGAATCCGACATTCCACACGTTGGTTCGCCTCGCCGTGGTTCTCGACGTCGACCTGAGCGAGCTGCTCGCCGGCCTGAATTCCGCTCTGCTTCCGCACCGCGGGACCGACGTGCGGATGTCTCAGGCGGGCTTGATGCCGTATTCGGCGTTGTAGCGCTCCAACACATCCTGAATGGGACCGTCGAGGATCAGCGCACCCTTGTCGAGGTAGAGGGCTCTTGTACAGAATCGCCGGAGATCTCGCTCGTTGTGGGACACGATGAACAGGGTGCGTCCCCCGGCGAGGAGTTCCTCGATGCGGCGGTAGCACTTCTCTCGAAAAGCCTTGTCGCCCACTGCGAGCACCTCGTCAACTAAGATGATCGGCTCCTCGAGCCGCGAGATCACGGCGAAGGCGATCCGTACCTTCATGCCGCTGGAGAGATGCTTGTAGGGGGTATCGATGAAGTCGCCGATTTCCGCGAACTCGATGATCTCGTCGAAGCGGGAATCGACCTCTTTGCGCGTCATGCCGTGCAGTCCGGCGGTCAGGTAGACGTTGTCCCGAACGCTCAGGTCATCGACGAAACCGCCCGTGATCTCGATCAGGGGGGCGACGCCCTCCGTGACGTGCACGACGCCCTCGTCGGGAAGGACCACACCCGTCACGAGCTTGAGGAGCGTGGATTTCCCCTGCCCGTTGCGTCCGACCACTCCGATCGCTTCGCCGCGATGCACGGAGAATGACACGTGCTGCAGCGCCCAGAACTCTCCCGGACGACTCCGGCGACGTCGGGCGGCGAAGAGGTCTTTGAAATTCCTGCGCCCGCGCCGGTTGCGGCGGAATCGGATGCCGACATCCGTCAGGCAAATGACCGGAGCCGTCGGAACACTGACGTGGTTCGCGGCCACTAGATCTCCTTCAACACGGCGCGCTCCGTGCGCGAAAACACGAACAGGCCGCCGACGAGAAAGGCCAGGGACAGGATCGCGCTCATACCCACGGCGAACCAATCCAGCTGGTCGGGGAAGAAAGCGGATCGGTAGAGGCTGAAGATTCCGCTGAGAGGGTTGAAGGCCGCCCAGAAATGTAGGTTCGCCGGCAGATCCGCGGTGCTGTAAATGATCGGCGAGGCGTAGAACAAGAATCGCAGGATGAGTTTGATGGCGCGTTCCAGGTCACGGAAGAAGACAACGAGGGGCGCGATCAGCAGACCGACACCCGCTGTGAGAACGACTTGCAGAAGGATGGCGAGGGGAAAGAACAGGGCATCGGGGTTGATTTCCGCGCCATAGACCACTGCGAAAAGCACTAACACTGGGATCGAAGCGAGAAACTCGATTCCCTTGGAGAGCACGAGTCGGTTGACCCAGATCGTGCGGGGAATCCGGGTGGAGCGGATCAGTTTCGCTTCACGCAGAAACGCGCGGGTGCAATCAGAGATGGCGCCGTTGAACCACATCCACGGCAGGAGTGCTGACAAGAGGAAGACGATATAGGGGCTGGCGCCCACGTCTTTCTGAAAGACCTGGGTGAACACGAACCAGTAAATCCCGGCCATCACCAGCGGGTCCAGAACAGACCAGAAGTAGCCGAGAACGGACGTGGAGTATCGAACACGCAGGTCGCGCCGGGTCAACAGCCACAGGGAATGCCAATAAAGCGCAAACGGGGTGCGCTGTTGCGGACGCACCTGGGCGAAACTACTCACGCGCTCTATCGTAGGTGAGCGAATGCGGCCGTCGGTTCACGGCGCATCCGCTCACGAATCACGTGAGGGCCTAAACGAACAGGTTGGCGCGCTCGAGGTCTTCGGCGAAGTCCACCTCGACGGCGTAGAAGTCGGAGATGTTGACCGGCTCCACGAGCATGCTGTTCTTCTCGATCGCGAGTTCGATTCCGCGTTCGAAGTAGTCCTGGTCGCCGACCTTGGCAAGCTGGCGCATGAGAACGGCCTTGTCGGCGCCGGAGACGTAGTTGATGCCGACGGCTTCGCCCAGACCGTTCTTCACGGTCTTGGAGAGCTCCTTGATGTATCCCTCGGCGCTCGTCGTGTACTTGACCTCTTCATCGGACACCTTGTCGGTGTTGACGGTTACAAATGACTGGTCGCGGGCCATCATGGCCGCGGCGCGGTCGAGAATCGCGGGGTCGAAGACGACGTCGCCATTCATCCACAGCACTCCGCCGGTCGCCGATGCCTGAAGTGCGCGCAGCAGGCTCTTCGACGTGTTCGTCTGGTCGTACTCCTCGTTGTACACGAAGGATGCGTGCGGGAACGCTTCGATGATGTGCTCAAGCTTGTAGCCGACAACGATGGTGACCTGGGCTGCACTGCCGAAGGCGTGGTCGATGTTGTCGAACTGCTGCTGCATGATCGTGCGACCGTCGTTGAGTTCGGTCAGCGGCTTCGGAAGCGAGCGGCCGAGTCGGCTGCCCATTCCGGCCGCCAGAATAACTATTTGGGTAGTCACGATTATCTCCTCAAGAGTGGATTGGGCTGTGCCCGAGCGCCTCTTTTGTGAAGAGTTTGCCGAGGGTTCACCCACAAGTTTCTGTAAAGACACACCGTTATGCCACTCTCACCATAACCTGTGAGCCCCCGAATGGGGAAGACTGTGCCCACTTGGGGCCGTTTCGTGACAAACCATCGGGCTTTTTCCGGATCATATTTCGGCCAATCACCTCCTGACACCGCGCTGCCAGATTGACCTTGGTAGGTTAGCGGGGTGACCACTGCCCCGCCCAACTCCGAGCCCGAGGGGCAGTCGTCAGACCTGCGTGTCGGCGATACAGATTCTGTCGCGTCCTCGTCGTCTTCCGAGGGTCTTCGGCCCACGGCCGCCAAGCCAGCGACGGTGCGCACCTCGCCCGTGCGCAAACCGGCAGCAGCCCGGACGACAGCGGCGCGAACGAGGCCCGTTGGATCCGCGGTGCCTGAATCGGCGGCGACGAGATCGACCGCGGCTGCACCGGGGCAGCGCAAACCGGCCGCCGTCAAGAAAAGTGCGTCGCCGGCCACGTCATCGTCCGGCGCGTCCACATCCGGTGCCTCCACGTCCGGCACGGAGCGGAGCGTGGATTCCTCTGGCTCGAGCTCGGACGCCGCGGTCGCGGGGCACGGACGCGCTGCTGCTCGCCCTCCGGGCACATCCCGCACCGCAAAACCCGCGGCCGCGAAGCCTGCCGGGTCGCAGGCCGCCACCAAGGGAACAAGTGCCGCTCGATCTGCCGCCGCCACGAAGGCGGCGGCGACTCGCCGAGCCAACGCAGCACGGACGGCAGCAGCGAAGGCCGCTGCGGCGCAGACCGCTGCCACCCGGACTGCGGCGACCACGACTGCCGCCGAGTCGGCGTCAGCAACCGAAGCCAGCGCCCCGGAGGGTGCTGTATCGAGCACGACGACTGCTTCACCTGAGTCGAAGACTGTTCCTCAGACGAAGACTGTTCCTCAGACGACGACTCTTCCCGAGCCGACGACTGTCGCGGAGGTGCAGACTGGCCTGGCGCCGCCAGTCCCCGAACCCCAGACGGTCCCCGAACCCCAGACGGTCCCCGCACACAAGACGGTCCCCGCACCCCAGACGAACGCCGAGCGGGGCTCGCCATCCGGGCCTCGTCCTCGAAGCACACGCGCCCCCCGCATTTCACCGACGGTTGCATCGCCTCGCGGATCCTCCGACGCTCCGGTCCTGCTCTCGGCGGTAGGGCTGTCCAAGCGCTTCGGTCAGAATGTTGCCGTATCCGGGATTGACCTTGAGGTACGAGCCGGTTCCTTCTTCGGTATCGTCGGTCCCAACGGGGCCGGTAAGACAACGACCCTGTCGATGATTACCGGACTACTGAGACCGGACGGCGGTTCCGTCGAGGTGAATGGCATCGATGTTTGGCGCAAGTCCCGCGAGGCTAAGAAGGGGATCGGTGTTCTTCCGGACCGCCTTCGACTCTTCGACCGGCTGACGGGCTCACAGCTCCTCTATTACGCCGGCATCCTCCGCGGACTGGACAACGAGACCGTGCGCAAGCGGTCCGCGGATCTGGTGAGTGCCTTCGGCCTCGAGGATGCCCTTGGCCGACTCGTCGCCGATTATTCCGCCGGCATGACCAAGAAGATTGCGCTCGCGTGCGCCATGATCCATTCGCCGCGGTTGCTCGTTCTTGACGAGCCCTTTGAATCCGTTGACCCCGTTTCGGCCGTTACGGTGACCGAGATTCTTCAGAAGTATGTGGCCGCCGGCGGCACGGTCGTTCTCTCCAGCCACGGCATGGATATGATCCAACGCGTATGCGACAACGTGGCGATCATCGTGCGGGGCACGGTGCTGGCTTCCGGCACGATCGACGAGGTGCGTGGCGAGCAGAGTCTCGAGGACCGCTTCGTGGAGCTGGCCGGCGGGCGCGAGGTTGCGGAGGGTATGGAGTGGTTGCACAGTTTCTCGAACTAAAGCTGCGACTGCTGTCCAATCACTTCCGCCGCAGTCCGCTCCAGGTGGTGGGCGTCGTGGCGGGAATGGCCTACGCGCTTGCCATGTCCATTGTGCTTGTCGTGGCGCTTATCGGCCTGCGCTCCGCCGGCGACATCACCTTGACGCGTGACGCGTTGACGGTTGCGGGATCGATTGTCGTTCTGGGGTTCTTCGTCATGCCCCTGATTGTGGGCTCCGAAGACAGCATGGAACCCCGCAAGTTTGCTTTGCTCGGGCTGGCAAACAGGGACCTGTCGGTCGGGCTGTTGCTCGCCGGCGTTCTGGGCGTGCCTGCCATCGCGCTTGCGCTTGTGCTGCTGGGAACGGTCGCCACGTGGTCTCGTGGGGTCATGGAAACGCTCGTGGCGCTCGTGGCCGCGGCGTTCACATTCGCGACCTGTGTCATCCTCGCGCGGCTCAGTATGGCGTGGGGCGCGCTCCTGCTGTCCACGCGGCGCTCTCGTGAATTCACGGGGATCGGCGGCATCGTCCTGCTGATCGTGCTCGCCCCCGTCGTGCTTCTGGCGCTCAATACAAACTGGGGCCGCAGCGGACGCGGTGTGCTCGGAGAGGTGGGAGAAATCCTGAGTTGGACGCCCCTCGGAGCGGCGTCCGCAGCACCGGGGGACGCCGCGACCGGCTTCTGGGTGTCTGCACTGCTCAAGCTGCTCATCGCCGGCGGGACAGTGTTCGTGTTGTGGCTGGCCTGGCAGGCGACTGTGGCTCGAATGCTGGTTACTCCCGGGCGGGCCCCAGCCGTGCGGAATAACGGTGGACTCGGGTGGTTTGACCGCTTGCCGCACAATGCCATCGGAGTCATCGCCGCCCGCAGCTTCACCTATTGGGGACGTGACTCCCGGTACTGGGTTTCCCTGATGATCATTCCGGTCGTGCCGATCATCGCAGTGCTTCCCCTGGCCATTGCCGGGGTGCCCACGCACTGGCTGGCCCTCATTCCTGTGCCGCTGATGTGCGTCTTTCTGGGGTGGGCGATGCACAACGATGTTGCCTATGACAGCACGGCGATCTGGCTGCACGTGGCATCGGGCACTCGGGGCTTCGCGGATCGAATCGGTCGGCTGCTGCCCGCGCTCGCGCTGGGAATCCCCCTGATTGGGCTCGGATCTGCGCTCAGTATCTATGTCTATGACGCCTGGGCCGTGCTGCCGTCCATGCTCGGCGTGAGCACATGTCTTTTTCTCGCCGGACTGGGCGTATCGAGTTTCACCTCGACACGGTACCCGTATCCGGTTACCAAGCCCGGCGACAGTCCCTTTGCCCAGCCGCAGGCCCCCGAAACCTCGTCGGCGTTCACGCAGAGCATGGCCTTCGTCGGCCCCATCGTCCTCACGCTCCCGGCCCTCGCCTTCGCTGTTCTGGGCTTCACGGGAGACCCCGCCGGGCATACGCTGGCACTGACCACGGGAGTGGGGGTCGGCCTGCTTGCGGTGATCGTCGGGGTGTGGATGGGGGGTCGTGCCTTCGAGCACCGTGGCCCCGACATGCTTGCCTCGGCCCTTCGCGCGTGAACCCGTCACGGATTACACTGGTTTCATGACTGATATCGTCCGCGCGAGCATTGCAGAACCAGGCCAGCCCGGTGGGGGGACGTCCACTCTCGACCGCGAGCTGGAGGAACTGCTCAACCAGGAGCAAATCGAGCCCGGCGACCATGAGCGCTTTTCGCACTACGTTCCAAAGGACAAGATTCTCGAGTCGGCGATCACCGGCAAGCCGGTCAAGGCCCTCTGCGGCAAGAAATGGCTTCCGGGTCGCGACCCCGAGAAATTTCCCGTGTGTCCGACCTGCAAGGCCATCTACGAAAAGATGAAAGACAAGTAGCCTCGAGCCCGTGCGGGCCGATGCTCAGCGGTAGATCGTCGGAATGACGGCTTCGCCGCGACCGAGGCGGAAGGCTTCGATCGGCAGCTCGTGCATGGCCGTGGCATTGTGAGCCCGTGCTCGCGTTGTGCCATCAGGTCCCATGTACCGCTCGTCGAACACACCCGCCGTGATCAGCGGCACCAACAGCGGTCGATCGGTGCCGGTTCCGCCGTCGCCGCTGAGGGGCGCCGGGATCTCGGCGGAGGGCCCCGCGCCGAGCAGCACGATTTCCTCCCGCGCGGTCCCGTGCGTGTCGAGTCGACGGACCGCGTTCTTGCGGCCACCGATCGACATTTTGGCGGTGGACGTCTTCGCGACGGGGACCCACTCGTCGGTCGGACTCTTGTGGGCGACGAGCTTGTACACGAGCCCTGCGGCGGGCTCCCCGGAGCCGGTGACGACGGATGTCCCCACCCCGAAGGCATCGACGGGTGAGGCGGACAGGGCTGCGATCGCGAACTCGTCGAGGTCGCTCGTGACCGTGATCGTGGTGTTGACCGCGCCCAGCGCATCAAGCTGGGCGCGAGCCGCTGCCACCACGGTAGGCAGGTCGCCGGAGTCGATTCGGATCGCGCCGAGCCGGGGGCCCGCCACGGCGACGGCGAGGGCAATCCCTTGTGGCACGTTGTAGGTGTCCACAAGCAGAGTGGTACCGGGGCCGAAAGCGTCCACCTGGGCGCGGAAGGCATCCTCTTCGCTGTCATGGAGCAGCACGAAGGAGTGCGCGGCCGTTCCCATGGTGGGGATTCCCCACGTACGCCCGGCCTCCAGGCTGCTCGTGGCTGCGAAACCCGCGATATAGGCCGCCCGGGCCGCTGCCACGGCCGAGTATTCGCCCGTTCTGCGCGAGCCCATTTCCGCGATGGGGCGCCCCAGACTCACCGAAACCATCCGCGCCGCCGCGCTGGCGACCGACGTGTCGTAGTTGAGCACGCTGAGAATGATGGTCTCAAGCACGACTCCCTCCGCGAAGCTGCTCTCGACCTGAAGCAGCGGAGATCCCGGGAAGTAGGCGTCGCCCTCCTGATAACCCCAGATGCTGCCGCTGAAGGAATAGTCCGCCAGAAAATCGAGGGTGGGTCGACGCACGACCGCATTGTCCTCAAGCCAGCTGAGTTCGGCGTCTCCGAACCGGAACTGACGAATGAGTTCCAGGAGCCGCCCGGTGCCGCCGACGATTCCGTAGCGGCGGCCTGTCGGCAGTCGACGGGCGAAGGCCTCGAAGATGCACTCCAGATCGGCGCGCCCGCTGTGAATGGCGGCGTCGACCATCGTGAGTTCGTAGCGGTCTGTGCGAAAAGCTGAGGACTGGGTCACGCGGAAAGCCTATCCGCCCGCCGTGACCGTGAGCTGCCGGTTCGCCGCGTTCGTCCCTGTTCGCGACGCCGTGCCGGGGGTACCATCTCTGCGAGAGGGGGCAGCGGGCAGTCCCGACGACCACGCCGCTGCGGCCCGGTGAGGAGCGTCCCATGATGTGGGGATACGGCGGGAATGTCGGCGGAATGTGGTTGCTCGGAGTGCTGACCCTGGTGGGAATCGCTCTGCTCGTGGTGCTTCTGGTGAGGGTCTTCGGTGGGAATGCGACCGGTGGCGACCCGCGCCGGGATGGTGGGACTTCCGAAGCGAACCTCCCGGCCGCGCCGGTCCGGAGCCGGGCTCTCCAGATTCTTGACGAGCGATTCGCATCGGGTGAGATCACCGCCGACCAGTATCGGGAGCAGGTGCGGATACTGGGGGAGGGGAGATGACCGATCGAGGGAGCCTCAGCTCTCGCTGACACGGTCGACGCCGCGCGGCGACTAGGCTTGATCCTCGTGACCGACGCACCGATAGGAATCTTTGACTCCGGAGTGGGGGGCCTCACTGTCGCCCGGGCGATCAAGGACCAATTGCCCAACGAATCACTGCTCTACATCGGTGACACGGCCAACTCGCCCTATGGGCCGAAGAAGATTGCCGATGTGCGGGGATTCGCCCTCGACGTGCTCGACGACCTGGTCGCGCAGGATGTCAAGCTCATCGTGATTGCCTGCAACACCGCCTCTGCCGCCATGCTTCGGGATGCCAGGGAGCGGTACAGCGTGCCGGTTATCGAGGTCATCCAACCCGCCGTGCGCCGAGCGGTGGGCACGACACGCAACAAGCGTGTCGGAGTCATCGGCACGGCCGGCACGGTCAACTCACGCGCCTACAACGATGCGTTCGCCGCGGCCACGGACATCACCCTGTTCAGCCAGGCCTGCCCGCGGTTCGTGGAGTTCGTCGAAGCCGGTGTGACGTCCGGCCCCGAGGTGCTGGACGTTGCCGAGGAATACCTGGCCCCCCTGCGCGACGCGGATATCGACACACTCGTGCTCGGGTGCACGCACTACCCGTTTCTTCGCGGGGCGATCTCTTATGTCATGGGCGACTCCGTGACCCTGGTTTCGAGCGACACGGAGACCGCGAACGACGTGTATCGGGTGCTGGTCAGCCAGGGACTTGAGCGTCATGTTCGGAGCGCCCCGACGTATCGCTACGAAGCCACCGGCGCGAGTGCCGATGACTTCCTGCACCTCGCCCATCGACTGCTCGGGCCGGAGATATCCCGGGTCAACCTGATCGAGACGGGCTCCCTCAGCCTCGGCGACCTCAACGAGTTCGCCGCACTCCAGCACCCATCCATTTCCAAGGAGAACCTGTGACTGACACTCTGCGCATCGACGGACGCGCCAACGACGAACTGCGGCCCATCACCATCGAACGCGGCTGGAGCGATCAGGCCGAGGGCTCAGCCTTGATTTCCTATGGGCGCACCCGCGTGCTCTGCACGGCCTCGTTCACCAACGGCGTCCCCCGTTGGATGGCGGGCAAGGGTAAGGGCTGGGTGACGGCGGAATATTCAATGCTGCCCCGATCCACCAACTCCCGTATGGACCGCGAATCTGTCAAGGGTAAGGTCGGCGGGCGCACGCATGAGATCAGCCGTCTGGTCGGTCGTAGTCTTCGCGCCGTCGTCGACATGAAGGCCCTGGGCGAAAACACGATCGTGCTGGACTGCGATGTGCTGCAGGCCGATGGCGGCACGCGCACAGCAGCCATCACGGGAGCCTACGTGGCACTCGCGGACGCGCTGGCCTGGGGCCGGGACAAGAAGTTCATCGCTCAGAAGGCACAGCCGCTCACCGACAGCGTGTCCGCGGTGTCCGTCGGCATCATCGGAGGTGTGCCGATGCTCGACCTCGCGTACACGGAGGACGTCCGTGCTGACACCGACATGAATGTGGTCGTCACGGGCCGCGGAAAGTTCGTCGAAGTGCAGGGAACGGCGGAAGCCGCACCCTTCGACCGGAGTGAGCTGGATACTCTGCTGGATCTGGCGTTGGGCGGGGCGATCACGCTCACCGAGTTCCAGAACGCGGCGCTGGAGGCCTGAGACCGTGCAGATCGTCCTGGCGACCCACAATCAGCACAAGGTTGACGAGCTGCGGCGCATTCTCGAACCAGAGCTTCCCGGTGTGGAGGTCATCGCCTATGACGGACCGGAACCCATCGAAGACGGTGCGACATTCACCGAGAACGCACTGATCAAGCGCGCGCGGCGGCCGCTCACACCGGTCTGCCCGCCATTGCCGATGATTCCGGCATATGCGTCGACGTCCTGGGAGGTTCCCCCGGAATATTCTCCGCGCGCTGGGCCGGGCCGAACCGAGACGCCGGCGAGAACCTCCAGCTGTTGCTCTGGCAGGTGAGCGACATCGCCGACGATTTGCGGGGCGCCCACTTCACCTGTGCTGCCGCCCTCGCTCTTCCCGACGGCACGGAGCGATCCGTCGTGGCCGAGTGGCATGGTCAGCTCCTGCACGAGCCGAACGGTGTCAATGGGTTCGGTTACGATCCCATTTTCCTTCCCGACGGGTACGCCATTTCGGCCGCCGAGCTCTCGGGCCATGTGAAGAACCAGGTCAGTCATCGAGCGATGGCATTCGAAGCCCTGATCCCTCTTATTCGCGAGTCGGTGAGCGCGCCGTAGCCAGGTGAGAACGCCACTCATTCCCAATTAGGCCGTCGGCTGGTTTTCAGCCCTCGGCGCCTCTAACGTGGAGGAATGGGTCACGATCACGCGCACGGGGCGGGATCCAACCGCACCCGGTTGTCCCTCACGATCGGCATCATCGGGCTGGTCCTCGTCGTCGAGGTCATCGGGGCCTGGGTCACGGGTTCGCTCGCGCTGCTCGCCGATGCGGGTCACATGCTCTCCGACCTGTTCGGACTCCTGGTCGCTCTGACGGCCACGATCGTGGCGGCACGGCCGGCCACCGACCGGCAAACGTTCGGTTATCAGCGGGCCGAGGTCTTCGGGGCGTTGATCAACGGATTGATCCTTCTGGGAGTCGGCGCTGTCGTCGTGGTCGGCGCCGTGTCCCGGCTGCTGCATCCGGTGGACACCGAGGTGCTGGCGGGCCCGATGCTCGTGGTGGCACTGGTCGGCCTCATTGCCAACGTCGCCGGGATCCTGCTGCTTCGGCCGTCAGCGGGCCGGTCCATCAACATGCGCGGAGCCTACCTGGAGGTTCTCGGGGACACCCTCGGCTCGATAGCCGTCATTGTTGCCGCAACCGTCATCCTGTTCACGGGCTACGCACCGGCGGATGCCATCGCGTCGCTGGTCATTGCGGCGATGATCATGCCCCGAGCATTCGTCCTGCTCCGCGATGTCGTCCGGGTCTTCAGCGAGTCGGCTCCGGCCGACACGGACGTGGCTGAGATCCGCCGGCACCTGCTCGGGGCCCCGGGAGTGGTCGCCGTGCACGACGTGCACGTGTGGGCCATCACGAGCGGGGCTCACGTCTTCACGGCGCATATCGTGGTTGCTCCCGCCGTGCTCGACGGAGGGGGTGCCGGAGTGCTCCTGGACGAACTGTCAGAGTGCCTGGAACAACACTTTGATGTTGAGCATTCAACATTTCAGCTGGAACCCGCCGAACACGCCGAGCACGGGCACGATCACCTGCACCCCTGATGCACGGCGACCTGCCCCAGCGGGGCTGCGTCAGGTCTCGTGACGACCGTCGTGGTTGGTCGTGAACGTCTCGGGGTCGAGCACGAGGCGACCATGGGCGACCGGGCCTGACCGAGCGGCGCGTCGGGCCTTTACGGTGGACTGAACATAATGAAAGACCGTCGGGATGAGGGTGATGAAAACAGCCCCCAGCAGGATGAGGTCAATATAGCGCTTCACAAAGTCGGCAACCGGCGGAATGTACCCGAGGAAGTACCCGGCGAAGGTCAGCCCGGCGCCCCAGAGAAGCGCGCCGATCAGGTTGTACAGCGAGTACTTGCGGTAATCCATGCGGCCGACGCCGGCCGCGACCGGTGCGAAGGTGCGCACGATGGGCACGAAACGGGCCACGATCACCGCGACGCCGCCGAAACGTACGAAGAACGCGTTGGTGCGCTCGACGTTTTTGATGCTGAACAAGCCGGATTCCTTGCGTTCAAACACGTGCGGCCCGAACTTATGCCCGATGAGGTAGCCGACTTCGCCGCCCAGGAAGGCGGCAAAGCCGATGGCTAGAGCGACCCACCAGATGTCGAGTGTGATCACGCCTGCAGCGGGAAAGGCCAGGAGTCCCGTGATCACCAGAAGGGTGTCTCCCGGCAGCAGGAATCCGACCAGCAGGCCGGTCTCGGCGAACACGATTGCGCACACGACCAGCAATGCCCACGGCCCGGCCGAATTGATGATCTGAGTCGGGTCGAGCCAGGGAATCAGGGCGGTATGAATCACGGGTGATTGCTCCAGGAGGCGGGGGCCGGATAACACCGGATGCTGTGGCACAGAATACCGCTTTTAGCCGAAAAATCACCGTGTGGTGAACCCCCGATCCCGGGGGGATACGGCG
>NZ_JPRS01000050.1 GCF_000738085.1 Cryobacterium sp. MLB-32 | reverse complement strand
CGAGCCATCCCTTCCAATACGTCCGCCAGAAGACTTCCTGCACAAATTTCTCGCATGCACCAAACCGATGCCGTTCAAGCACAGCCGAGACCACTTCGCGCTCGGTCAGGAGTCTGTGGCGGAGGTACGGAGAGAGACCGGAAACGTTCTCACGAGAGGGTCCCGTGTCGTGATTGCGGTCTCGCGTGTAATCTAACCCCGCATGAGGACGAACAGGCCGAGGGTTTCGAGGCCGGCAGCTCGGGTAGGAGTGAACATCCCTCTCATCATGCACCATGTGAATTTGAGAAGGTCCCGGTCGGCCCCCTAGGGCAACCCAGAACGGCGAACTCAACCGGTCGTCGCAACGAATTGTTGAATTCGCCGCCGGACTGCCGGACAGATCTGGGGCCAAACCGCCCGGCGGCCGCGCCCGCTGATGCCGTGTCACTCGGGGCCCCTGAGCGACCGATCACATGCGCACCGAACTCGTCGCGTCGGCATTCCGGAGGGCATCGGCGACGAGTTCGGTGCGCATGTGGTCGGCGATGGACCAGCCGACGACCTTCTTCGAATAGCAGTCAATGACAGTCGCCAGGTATATGAACCCTTGCCACGTGTGGATGTAGGTAATGTCACCGACGAACTTCACCCCGGGGCGGTCGGCAGTGAAGTCGCGTTTGATGAGGTCGGGCATGGTCGCGGCCGCCGCGGCGTCGGCTTGGGTCGTGATGCGGAAGGGCCGTGGTTGGCAGGCTACGAGGAGCGCGGCGGGGGGGCTGGGTCGAAAAATGATGACCGCCGCGGAACACTGGCTACGCGAGCAGGGCGCCGTGAAAGTCCAACTCATGATCCGCTCGACCAACGATGCAGTGCTGGGCTTCTACAATCACATCGGTTACGAAGACGCCGACGTTCAGGTGCGATCGAAATGGTTGGCGTAACACACCCGGTCCTCCGTAAGGGGGACGGTCACCGTGACAGATCTAGACCTAGTCCACGCAACTGCCCAACACGCTGAGGCAGTGTCAGAGGGGAACGGCTTACGGGGCGCTGAGGGCCCAGAAGCCGGTCAGCCACAGTCGAGCCGATCACCCTTCAAGAAACGCGGCTGGATTGCAGTGACACACGCTGTCCGTGAATAGCGCTGGCGCTGATCTGCAGCTCCGCCTCACGGGTCTGAAGCACCGGCCTTCACCATTCACTTTCAAGCGCACAATGCGATGTGACCCGCCTAGTTTTTCTTCCGATCGATGCTGAACAGCTCGCACTCCGTGTTGTAGTAGTCAGAGGTGGTCCCTTTGTGAGTCATTCCGATGCGCTGGGCAACAGCTTGTGATGCAACGTTGTCCTTGTAGGTCACGGCAGAAATCCGATCGAGCTGGTCGGGCGCTTCGCGCCACCGGGGGAGGGGGAAATGCGCCGCGGTTTCCCCATTCCGCTGGTCGAGGAACGCCGGCTACGGCGCCGGTTGTCGAGACACGAGACACGAGACCCGGTGAGCCGAGTTTGAGAGTCAGGTTGCGCGGTCTCGAGACGCTCGTTCCTCGCTCCTCGACCAACGAGATGGGGAGAGGCGCCCTATCTCCTTAGGAGTCCCATCGAGAACGCATGAGCAAGCACGACATGTGTAGCTTCGCTCGCGTAACCATGCCCCCAAGCGTAGGGGTGCAGATGCCAACCGATCTCGTGCGCAACCGAGCCAGGCTCGACCGCCACATGCAGAAAGAGTAGGCGATGTCGAAACGCTCAATCGTCATCATGACCACGACAATCACGCTCGCTGCCGCCGTCATTGTGGCCGGTCTCTGGGTCACAGGCGGCGACCCGCTTAGTGGGATTCAGGAACTCGTCGCGCCACGATCGACTATGTCGATGGAAGACGTGTTCAACGGCTTCAGAGGACAACCCCCGGCGGGACAAGTTGCGCTGAAGAATTCAGTCTCTTGTTTCGGTGTTGCCGTCTAATTCAGCGGGCTGAGGGCGTGAACGTTTCTGGATAGTTGCCGAGCCATTTCCAGTGTTTGGCGGGCCAGCTGACCACGACTGCGCGGCCCACGACACTACTGATGGGGACGAAGCCTCCTCCTGGGGAGCCGTTGAGATAATGGAAGGCTGAGTCGGCCGAGTTGTATCGGTTGTCGCCCATGACCCACAGTTTTCCATCGGGCACGGTGACCGTAAACGGACTCTTCGTTGCCTGGGATTGCCCGTCAGGAACCTGGATGTATGGCTCGTCGAGGGGAACATCGTTGATGGTGAGCTGTCCGGCTGCCGTGCAACAGACCACAGCGTCTCCGGGAAGGCCGATGACTCTTTTGACGAGGTGATTATTGCTGTCGCCAGTGCTGAGCCCGACAGCAGTGAGCGCGGCATCGAGTGCACTGAGAAGGTTCAGCGGCATGGGTTGTTGCGGTGGGAGCCAGGTTCCCGGGTCGGTGAACACGACGACGTCGCCGTGTTCAATCGGGATCGGGCTGGGAACGAGTTCATTCACAATGATTCGATCATTGATCAGGAGCGTGTTGGCCATCGAAGCAGAAGGGATGTAGAACGAACGAACGACAAAAGTTTTGAGAAGGGCAGACATCAAGATCGCTATGACCACGATGACGACGAGGTCCCGCACGAACTTCAAGACAGGAGACCCGACCCCGGTCCGCCGCCGCGCAGAACGTGTGGTGTCGTCGACGGGCATCATTCCCTGATCTTAGGGCAGTCGCGGAAACTCAGATCGCCCGGCGGATCCGAGCGGGTCCGTCCAAGAAACGTCCGCTGATCGGGTCATGTAGATCCGGCTAGGTCGTGGACCGCGTCCAGGGGCTCACGCTTTCCAGCTGGACGTTGACAACACTGGGACCAGCGCCGAGGGTGCCGACGGCAGTGAAGTCTTGCTGAGGAAGGATGCCGTCGGTCGGGTCAATGCCGTTGAACTGTCGAACGCTGACTCGTCCCGATTTCAAGGACGAGAAGACGACCGCCTGCTCACCGCCCGAGTACAGGTAGGCGTCGTAGCCTCCAGTGTCTGGCAGAGTGGGAAGCGCTGAGATGGGGGCCACGGTGATGGACCAGTCACCCGCACCGGCCTCAACTCCTATCCACCCCGCAGGGCCGACAATGGGGTCCAAACCGTAGGCCACGCTGGCGGAATCGCCCTGGTAATCAGTCGTTCCGGCCTCATGGAAGGTTCCGTCCTCCCCATAAACCTGCGCATAGGAGTCCTCATTGGCCCAGTGGCCGGGCGCCCACGTGATTGTGTAGAAGCCCGATTTGGCGTCGTCGGGAAAGACGATTTCATCGGCACCGCTACCGGTCACAGTGAAAGCCTCGAACGTCCCAAAGGTTTCGTCTGCCCACGCCTGGGCAGATTCATGCGCCGTGGGTGCGTCGGTCGGCGCGGGAACTAGAGGTACTGAAGCCGATGGCTCTGGGGAGACCGTTTGTTCGGCTTCGCATCCCGACAATGCCAGAACCGCTCCGAACACCACGGCCAAAACTACTGGTGCACGTTTCATAAAACCCCCGAAGTACTGTGCGGCGCTCCACTGTGAGGCCGCGCCACTGGGCTGCAGGTGCGCGGACCAGTTCTCGTCCGAGTCTGGCACCGCCACAATGCGACGGTCAATTCGGCCGCTTGGTTGTGGTGCGTGACGCCTCCGAGGTCATGTCTCGATTTGGCGGCCAGTTCTACGCGACCCCACGCCGCGATCATCGCCCACCGCTCCGACATATCAATCGCCTCTGCAGGTCTCGCCTAGCGGGAATCTACGATTCCGCTTTGTCCACGGGAGGGGAAGCGCAGCCGTGAAACGGACTGAGTCATGGACCAACCCCCTGAGGCAATATCTGTGCTCTCGCGGATGGCCACGGGAAGTCACCCTGCGGCACGCTCACCTGCAGACACGCTCACCGCGTCAATGCACGAATGGATGCTTGCGACGCCGCGTGAATGATTGCCGGCGGGAGTTACTGTGGCTCTGGGAATATTCGGGCAGCCTGTTTGCGCTTGTCGGTCAGCAAGATGTAAATGCCGTAACCTGCCAGCCCCAGAAAAATGAGGGTGAGCGCGGTCAGGGACCATGACTCCCAACATTCCTGTGGCGAATCGGGGAGACCGGCCGCGCTTTGTCAGCGCCGTAGACGGGGCACCGACGAGAACGAGGATGAGGCCAACAAGCAGGAGCGTACCGGTGGCGACGTCAGTGCTGCTGCTGCGAGCGTTTCCGGCAATGGATATGAAGAAGAACATCAGCAGCAGGCTGATCCCGAGGGTAAATGGCGCGACAGCGAGCGAAGTTCGAGCAGCCTTGCTTTCTGGAGTGGCGTTCAGAGCCATGGCGGCGGGACCGAGGCGCCGCCGCGCAGTGCCACCTGGAGGTTCAGGTCGTCGCCGGCCTGGAGTTGACGGCTGGTGAGCGGGTTGAGGAAGCCAAGGTCGTCGAGCGTGATGCCGAAGCGGTCGGCGATGTCGTTCAGCGTGTCGCCGGCGACCGCGCCGTAGGAGAGCGGGGCGCCATCCGCGGTGGCGGTAGCACCACCGGCACCGAACCGGGTGCCGGAATCGACGGCGAGCAGCCCGGGGCGGGTGTCGGGCACATCCCAGGTGATCGTGCCGATGGCGCGGGGAGTGAGCACGCAGCCGTCCGGATCGGTCGTACCCGGAGTACTCGCGACGATGACAGCGGTCAGGAAATAGCTGGGGTCGCCGTGTGAGAATTCCCTGCCGCCCAGGCTTAGCCCGGTCTGATCGCTGTCCGTGGAGAGGTTGCCGAACGAGAAACTGTACATGTCGGCCAGGCAGGTCGTGGTCGCCGACCAGGGACTGATGAAGAGTTGCACGCCACCGGGAACGTCCGAGTGGAAGCCCTCGAGTGCGACGTCGAAACCGCCGCCTCCGGCCGCGACGAGTACGGTTCCGGATATTTTGTCGCCCGAGGCCGGGGTGAGCTCGGCCCTGCCGATGACTCCGTCGGGGATGACCACGTCGGCCGCGCGCGCGGACAGGGCCGGCGCATCCGTTTGGACAGCGGTCTCCACCGGTGGAATCTCGGTCGTCGCGGGCGAGCAGGCCACCAGTCCGAGCACCAGAACGATGCTCCCCAGAACGGATGTCGTCAGTCGTGGCATCAGGTCCCCTCCCCGCCGAGCCCAGTATGGCAGCCGGGTCATCGCTTGTGGAACCACGGGCCCGACTGACGTCGCTACCCGACGCACCGATCACGATGACCTCTCCCGCTATCGGTTGGCATCCGACGCACAATCGGCGAACTCGGTCGTCGGGAGGATTAGGCCCAATTCTGTTGCACTGGCCGTTGAACGCGCGGGACTTGCAATCCTCGTGTCATCGCAGCGTCCGGCCACTAGGTTGGAGATTAACCACAGAAGGAGTGTCGGATGGCTGCACTTCGCTCTCCACTGTTCAGCCCAGCCGTACTGCTTCTAGGCATCGCTGCCATGTTCACGTTCGACGGCAACGGCATCTCGTCGTTCTGGGCCGACCAACCGCAGGGCGCATTGGTCCTTCTCGCCGTGTCCATGGGTCTGTGGGTTTTGGTCCTCCGGACTGTTCGCAAGGTTCGCAACGTCAAGGACTGAACGTGCCCGCAGGGACTCCTCCAGAACACGGCATCGGCGCGCTCGGCCCCCAGTGTCGTCTGACCCCGTCGCTGTCGCGCTGGCCGTCCCCGTTACGAAACATTATTGTGAGCGGTCAGCGTGCCGAAACAGATTGTCTTTGAACGAGCCGAGAAGCAGGACGGTATCTTCGGGCCGGTGGGGGGATCACTGGGCGGGTTCTGGCCAGCGTGCTTGACGCAATGCCGTATTGCTGAGCGCGTACGCCGCTGAGGCCAGGAAGATCAGGCTGAATGCGGCGACGGACTCGGCGCTGCCGACGTACTGCAGAAGAATGCCGGCGAGCAGGGGGCCCAGGGAAGGGCCGACGGTGAGGATGGTGATCGTGGCGGTGATGGTTCGGCCTCGGTGGGCATCTTCAACCTGTCGGAAGATCAGGATGTCGATCAAGACCACGGCGGCGGGAATGGGGACGGCGATGAGTCCCAGAACGATGCCGTACCACCAGGGGCCAGCCGGAGGAATGAGTAAGCCTGTGGTGATAACACCAGCCCAGGTGCTCAGCGCGATGAGGAGCCAACCGGGGCGGAGTCTATGCAGAGTGCCGACCAGCGTTGTTCCCAGGAGACCTCCCGCCGCAGCGAGTGCGAATGCGAAACCCACGTCTGCTGCGGATCCACCGCTGGATTGGATGAGCACGATGACGATCAGCTCGAGAGCAGCGCCGGCGAGGTTGAGCAGGCCGATGGCGATGATTGCTGCGCGCAGGAGAGGGGTCCTCAGGAGGAAGGTGAAGCCGCTGAGCAATCCTCCCCGTGGCATTCCGGGTGCGGAGCGCGCCATGCCGCGGTCGCGGGGCATCGCGCAGGCGCACAGGGCCGAGAGGAGGTAGCCGATGGTGATGCAGCTTGTCGCCAGAAGACGCGAGGTCGCATAGACCAGACCCGCGATCGCCGGTCCGGCGATCGCGGCCGCGTGCGTGCGGACTTCTTCCTGGGTGAGGGCGGCGGTGAGCTGACTGGGCGAGACGACGCTGCGCGTGGCGAGCATGCGAGCGCCACCGGCGAGGGGTTGCAGGGCTCCGGTCACCACGGCAGCGATGAGGAGTACGGGGAAATTCAGCCCGTCGATGACTAAAAGGACGGTGACAAGGGCAAAGACGCCGGCACGCGCGAACTCGGCGGAAATGAGGAGAGTCCTCCGATTGAACCGGTCCAGCATCAGGCCGGCCGGAACGCTCGATGCGAAGGCGGCGATCCCTTCGGCCAGGGCATACAGGCCTGCGGCGACCGGAGATCCGGTTATGGCGAGCACCAAGAGTGGAACCACGACACTCGTAATGTTGAATGACATCACAGCACCGGCTCCGCCGATCCACAACGCTTGGAATCGCCAGTTTCGCCGCAGGGGTAGTTCGCTCTTCGTGCCGTCCTCAGCCCACACATCCATCACGGGTCATCCGTTCTCTTCACGCAGCTCTTCACTAAGTTCACAACATTCGCATTAGCATGAATGGTTGCATGTACGCGAAACTAGTTCAAGCAGTGTGAGTGGAATGAGCGGAGACCGGATGTCAGTCGAGTTGCCCCACCCCCCAACCAGGGTGCTGGACGAGGTTCGGTACGTGAAGGACTTGGAGACCCTGCGCATGCTGGCAGACCCGCTCCGTTTGTCGATCCTGTCCGCCTTTCGGAGCGGAGAACTCGCCCCCGCGCTGACCGTGAAGGAACTTGCGGACCGACTGGGTGAGGGCCAGACCAAGCTCTATCGACATGTGAAGCTTCTCGAGGACGCAGACCTGATCTTCGTCACGGGGACTCGCTTGGTTTCCGGCATCCTCGAGAAGCGATATCGACCGACGTACCGCACTCTGCAAATCGACAGTGACGCCTTCAATCAGAGTCAGGAACCGGACGGTTTCCGCGGCGCCACAATGGCTTCCCTGAACTCCGTCCGGGATCAACTGCACAGCGATCTGCAGGCCGATCGGGTGCCACTGACCGCCGTACAGGGCGAGGCCGATCTGTCGATTCTCCTGAGCAGCGTGCGGGTGAGTATGACACCAGAACGATACGGGCGGGTGCGATCCGCCATCGCCGCGGCTCTGGCGGAAGAGGCGCACAGCGACGACGACCCGACCGCGATGCCAGTCGTTATGCAGGTCCTGATGTACCCCACCTTTGAGGATTGATGGCGCGAGTGTTCGGTGGGTTCCGCCGGCACATGTGGCCCATCCTCGGACAGACCACGCTCGATGCCCTCCGAATCGTTGATTGGGTGATCGAAACACACGACCTGAGCAGCGATGTCGTCGCGGGCGGCGTGTCCAGGGGTGGTGACATCGCAGTCGCGTTGGCCGGTGTCGACCCCCGCGTCAAACGGGTTGCCGCTATCGTCGCCACCCCAGATTGGATCCGGCCCGGCATGACGCAAGTTGGCCGGCCCGAGGAATTGTTTGGCCAAGGTAGCCCGTCGCCGTATGGGGACTGGCTGTACACGCGATTGAACCCACTGACCAACCCGATTTCGTACCGACCTGCGCCAGCAGCATCGTGTGAACTTGGTGGCCACGATACTCATGTTCCGCCGACAGGAGCGGCCCGATTCAAGGAGATCCTCGCAACCGAGAACCCCGCGGCTGCCGAAAACATCACCATCACCGTCCATGAAGGACTCGACCACCTCTCGGCCGCCCGCAACCCGAAACCCGAAGACCGAGCCTTCGCCTGGCTCATGGGCTGAGAACAGCGGTTGCCGCAAAGGGTTCCGCTATCTGGGCAGCCAGGTGGGGTTGGAGAGAAGCTCTTCGAGCTCGTGAATGAGGCGAGCGGTATGGAAACCATCGGCGGCAGCGTGGTGAATCTGCACGGCGACCGGCATCATGGTGCGTCCCTGCACCTCTCGGTACTTCCCCAGGGTGAAGATCGGGAGGAGGTGCTTCCAGCCCGCACGCATGTGCAGGCTGAACCCCGTAAACGACGCCCACAGAAGGCTTGATATATCGAACGTGTTGGCGGGCATATCCGATTGCGGCTGGAAGGAAGTGGCCGTGCGGTGCTCCGCCAAGACGACAGCCGCGTCGTGATGGAAGGTTGTAAAATCGGTGTGGAAGGGTGACCACACGCTGGCGAACGTCTCACGCTCGGGATTGAAGACAGTAAACGCGGGGTGCACGATGTCCCAGGTAGCGGGAGCCTTCTCGCCGATCAGGGTCATTCGAAACTCGGCGTGACGATTCACCACGGACGAGATGACCCAGATCTGCGCAATGTAACTTTTCCACGCTGATTCGCGAAGCGCTGCAACCATCTCCGTCACGTCCACTTCGACCGTTATCGAATACGTGCATTCGACACGTGTCAGGTAGTGCTCGAAGTGTTCTCGTCTGGGCCACCGGTCGACATCGATCGCGCGCGCTTCACCCATGCCTCAAGCCTACGGCGCTGGCTTCTGCAGGGCGGCCGGCCGCTAAACCGTGTGGAGTTCACCGACAGGTACACCGTCTCTGGGTTTTAGATGGACCGCCTATCGTGTAGGGATGAATCCGACGAAGCATATCCTCGTGTACTCCGACTCGCTCACCTGGGGGATCATCCCCGGGACTCGACGGCGGCTCGCGTTCGACTCCCGGTGGCCAGGCGTCATGCACAACGCGCTTAACGTCGGCGATGAGCGGGTCCGCGTCACCGAGGACTGCCTCAACGGTCGCCGAACGGCCTTCGATGACCCGTATAAGCCGGGGCGCAACGCGCTAGTCGGCATCCAACAGGTCATTGAAGCGCAGTCGCCCCTTGACCTCGTCATTCTCTTGCTCGGCACGAATGACTTCCAGTCGATGCATCCGCACAAGGCGTGGCACTCTGCAGCTGGTTTGGCCGCGGTCGTCACCGCTGTGCGCACCGCCCCAACCGAGCCGGGGATGCGGGTGCCGGCGATCCTTGCCATCGCGCCTCCGCAGCTTGATAACCCTCGCGGCCCCCTCGGCCCGAAGTTCGCCGACGGGGATGTCGCCTCGCTCGGCCTCGCGGAGGCGATCCGGCAGGTCAGCGAGGACACCGGGTGTGAGTTCTTCGACGCCAACTCCGTGACCACCAGCAGCACCGTCGACGGGGTGCATCTCGATGCAGACCAGCACGAGACCCTCGGCCGCGCGCTCACCCCAATCGTCGCGGACCTGTTGCAGCGAGCGTGAGTCCCACCGGCCACCTGTGGGCCCCTGGTGTCGTCCCGATAGGGGTTCCCATTTGGAATGCGCTCTGGTGGGCCGCGTGCCCGGTTTTCGTAAGCCGGCATGGCTGCATCAGTATGCTGGCCGGATGGACATGTTCGGGTGGATTGCGGTCGTCGCGGGAGCTGGGCTCTTCATGTCGTCCTTGATCCGCACCATTTGGGCCAATCCTGACGCGAGAATCCCCTTTAATCGGAATCCTCCGATCGTCCCTCCTGGATCCATCGCGATGCGGAGCATCGGCGCAGGATTACTCGTTTTCGGCGTAGTCGCACTGGCAAATTCTTTCGGAACGTGGAGCTTGCTCTTTACCGTCGGTGTTGCTCTCGTCGCCTTGGCCGCGACGACCATTCACAACCATCGCCTGACGTCGACAACAACCCGCTGAATACAGCGGGCTCCATTCCCGGTAAGGGCTCTACCTGCGGGCAGTCGATTGGTGGTGTCGCGACAACTGCACCATGATCGACGTGGGGGCAGGTCCCGTGCGGACCTGGTTCCGCGGGTCGCATTCAGCTCGATCATTTTGGGGGATGACATGGACGTTTCACAGGCCCAGGCAGATGTGCGCCGCATCTATCGCGCCGGTTTTTCCGGACCGTTGGTTTCTGCCGTCCTGTGGGCGGCGGCGAGTGCGGTGTTCACCTGGGGCTCGGTCGCGGGTGGAATGGCCACGCTCTTCTTCGGGGGCATGTTGATCTTCCCGCTGAACACACTCCTCCTGAAGATCTTGGGCGGTCCGGCCGCCTTACCGAAAGGGCACCCATCAGCGGCGTTGGCTATGCAGTGCGCGTTTACCGTGCCGCTCGGCTTGGTCATTGCCGTCGCCCTGGGCAGCTACGCGCCCGTGCTGTTCTTCCCCGCGTCGCTGATCATCGTCGGGGCCCACTACCTCGTTTTCATCTCGCTCTACGGCATGCGGGTCTATGCAGTTCTGGCTGGGGTATTGATTCTCCTGGGTCTGAGCGCACTACTTGTCATTCCCGAACTCGGAGGCATCAGCGGATGGTTAGGCGCGGCCGTCTTCCTGCTCTTCACCGTGGTGTTGTACCGCGCCCAAGACGACCCAGTCATGGCCGCCCCGTAAGGGGTTCCCCTGTGAAACGAGGCTCGTGCCCAGCCCTAGCTCTGTAACTTGACCCCAACCTGTGTCGTTCAAGGTCCGCCTTGCGGGCGGGCCCGCATTCCCGCCACATCTCCGTTGCCCGCATGCGGGATGATGGAAAAATGACGCTCCATTCCCACAAATCCACCAGAATCTTTCTGGGTGTCGTGCTCCCAGGCCTGACGCTGACTTACGCCTGGATGTTCGCGCAACGGGGAACGTCGGCCTGGCTCGTCGCGATAATTCTGGGTCGTCGGTGCAGTTGTGAGTTGGCGGGGCTATCGAATGGGAGTCACATGCACCGATTCCGCTCTCGTGGTGCGTGGCATTCTCCTGACACGGACGATCTCAAAGTCGGAGATAACGTCCATTACCCAGCACGGAGCGCGCTCCATGCCAGGAGTGCGATGGCGAGATGGCAATGGAAAGAGCAAATGGGTTTTCCTGCAGGCATTCCAGACGAGCGATGTCATCTGGCGCGCCCGGCGTCGATGGAACGTCGCGCAACTTGCTAAAATCGTGGCCTGGTCGGCCGTCGATGACGAGAGCTGACGGTGCGTGGCCCGAGGCGCGACCGGTGATCCGCTCAGCGTCCCTCTGCGAAGCGGTGAACGAGCCCCAGCCCTGTCTCGGCAATTTATCCCAACTTGTGTCGCTGGAGTGCCAACACACCCGTTCAGTTCGTCGACGCAGGCCGCGCCGCTGAAGCGCTGGTTCCCAAATCAGGCGGGACCGAGTGACGCGTCACTCGTTTCGGTCAGAAGAGATCGCAAGGCCACAAAAGCATCATCGTCAATCGGCCGCACGATCATGCTTCCGACGACGACGGGTGCGAACGT
>NZ_JPRS01000049.1 GCF_000738085.1 Cryobacterium sp. MLB-32 | reverse complement strand
CTACCTAGAAGGAGAAGTGATTTCAATGCAATACGTAATTGACCTCAGTGGAGCAAAAGAAAAGTCAGAGAGTGAATCAATCCGTTCTTTAGAGGAGAAGGTGACTTCGGAGGACGCGCTTACGTATTTGCTGACGATGCGCCAAGAGTTCATCGGCCGGAGTAACGCGAAGGTTGTCCGGTTCCTCGACGCCGAGCTGACAGACGACTCGGCGCATGCAGCGAAAATCCTTGGCCAAGTTGAAGCGGCGAAGGAAAGTGGCGAAAGCGTAGTAGTTTCGTCCTACCTGTCCAGGGTCGGCTCCTTGATCTCTTCGAAATATGGAGACGACCACACCGTAACGTACGAGCCGCTCGCTCGACTTGCTCACCGGGTCCCGGCGGAAATCGCCCGTTCGGATGGTGACTCGACCTCGGCGCTAATGTCATCCGAGGAAATCGTCACGCACGTGGTCGCCGCCATCGGGTCCTCCAGTTCAGGGGGCGTGGATCAGACAGCATTGCGTACTCTCCTCGCTACCCGAGATCAGCGGTTCGCTAAGGATGCAGGGCCGGTCGAGTGGAAACAGCAGGGATTTATAGGCCGCATCGTTAATCTCGCCGTATCCGCGGGCCTCGTACGAGCGATCGCCGGCGAACGAGCGCCCCAGGTCAATCTGACCTTGACTCCAGCTGGACAGCGCAGCTTGGCGACACACACTGACGAACAGCCTGCCGTGCTGACGACCATGGAGTCAAACACGGAAGACAAAAGAGAGGAGGGCAAGGACCCAAAGGTGCAGGAGTGGTGGGATGTCCTCGGATCACACGGCTTTGGACCCTTCCAACAAGTTCGCCTTGAACTGTACAGCGCCCTGCGCGCGATAGTGACCGAGGAATCCGGATCGCTGGACGGGATCAATCTCATCAAGCGGGCAACCCATCGCGTTCGTGCCGAGAGCGGACGAAAACTGCCGTGGCAAAAAGTACAAGAGTTCCTCCGAACACTCCTCCGCGAAGAACTAGTCCTGCGCTCCGGTGAAGACCTGGTCTCACCTCGATTCGGTATAAACGAGCCAAAAATCGACGATCTGGTGGATTCTTTCGATCTTGCCCTCGACGCACGACTGCTGGTTTTGCTCGTCAAAATCGGCGGAATCGTTCACCACGACGACACGTGGCGTATCGCCGCCGCCCTGTTTAACAGTCGCGCATCCGAAGACCGAGCCGATCAGGTTTTCCTGGCTGCGCTGGCAACTGGCGAAGTCACAATCGATCCGATAATGGGTCAACTATTCCTCGTAGACGACTCGGACACCGCTGCCTGGGGCGTTCTCACGATAGGAGCCAGCGCGCCCCAGCGACTAGGTGTACCCGGCCATGACTCTGGTGACTTAGGGGATTGAAAAGGGAGAACCTCCGGGGCTTAGTGGAGATGTTCAACGTCTTACTTCACAACGGAGGTTCTCGTTTCACATGTTAACGCCAAGTTGACAGGTCGCGGCCGGACTCTTTTGGTGGAAAGCGTGCTCGCCGGTCGTCCGGCCGCGCAGGTCGCCAAAGAACTCGGCATCTCTCGCCAGTGCGCCTATCGGTGGGTGCGCCCCTACCGCTCCGAGGGTGAAGCGGCGTTCCCGTCCCCCTAAGTGGTGTGTTTCCAGGGTGCGGAAGATATCAACCTTTGTGAGTCAGTTTCTTTAGGTGGTCGTTGAACCGTCCCGGGTTTCGTGCCGCCGCTTTGTTGGCGGCTTCGATACATATCGGTCCGCTTTCCTAGGACTCGTTGAGCTGAGGACTCGACGCCGGCTCATTGGGCGCCCGATGAGCCCGGTTATGCCAAGAACTCAGGACCTCGCTGGTTCATGGGCTCTCTCCCCGCGCGTGGCCGCACGGTCTCGGAGGATATCCGCCGTCTTGGCACCAACGTGTTCCTTTCGGTAAGACGACGCCACCTCCAAGACGTACCGTCATTCGAGATTCGCGGTACCGGTGCGGCGAAGGCGCAGGGTGACGAGCTGAAACGGTCGGAGCAAGAGCGAGATACTGCTCTCGGAACGCCCAGTCACGGCGCTTGGATCGGTCGTCCGTTCGAGCAGATCTGTCTCGGTGACGTCGGACCAACCGAATCCCGGCGCGAGGCCACCGCGCGCACGCGCGCCCAATGACTCATAGAGACGCACGATCACGTCGCCGGAACGGTCCTCCGCGAGCTTGATTGCCTCGACCACGATGGCCGGATTCGTCACGACGACCAAAGGTGCCACCGGGCCGGCCCCCACTACCTCACGCGAGGGCAGGTTGACCCGGTATCCCTCGTCGACGGCATCCGCTATCTCGGCACCGATACGCAGTGAGACGACGAATTCCTGCGCGCCCTGGTCCGAGACCGGGTCTGGAAAGAGCGGCGCGCGCAAAAGGGATACGCGGACCACGGTGCTTGTGCCCCCATCGGCCAGTGCGGCGCGTCGGATGTCGTGCCCATAGCTCGCGTCGTTGGCCACGGCGACACCGTACCCCGGCTCGCCAACGTGGACCCAGCGATGGGCAACGGTCTCGAACCGAGCTGCATCCCAGGAAGTGTTCGCGTGGGTCGGCCGATAGACATGCCCGAACTGCATCTCGGATGCGGCGCGATCGGCGTGGATAGCAAGGGGGAATGCGAGCTTCAGGAGCTTCTGGCGCTCGTGCCAGTCGATTGCCGTGTGAATGTCGAGGGCACCGGTCGCACCGTTGAGCCGAAGGGTCTGGATAACGGACGATGAGCCGAAGGAGCGCTCGACCCGGACACCGGATCCATCGTCGGTGACATCGACGCTCGAGGCCTCGGTCAGGTCCTGACCGACGTTCTTGTAGGTCTCATCAATGTCCCAGGCATCCCACTGCATTGGTGTGTCCCGGAACAACTGGAGCAGGTTGGCGACTTCGCCAACGGGGATGACTTCACGGTCGGCAACGAGGTCCCGCATCGACACGATGAGTCCCCGACCGTCGATAACGACACGCACTCGGTCATTTGCGAGGATCAAACTGGAGCCGCTTTCGGTGGCCTTAGTCGCTTCCGTCCTCACAGAGGTCGCGGCGGCGAGGGCCGGGACACCATCGCGTGAGTTCGGCCCGGCATTGAAGGTGAGTGGATGGGTGCCACTGCCGGCCAAGATTTCAAGAGATCGCGTGATCTGCTCACCCAGGATCTGGGCGACAGCCGCATAATTGCGCTCGGCCTCCTGATGAACCCAGGCGATCGATGTGCCAGGGAGGATGTCGTGGAACTGCTGCAGGAGCACCGTTTTCCAGGCCGCGTCGAGGACGTCGTACGGGTACTCCACACCACGAAGGACCGTCGCGGCGGTTGCCCAGAGCTCGGCCTCGCGGAGCAGGTGTTCGCTGCGGCGATTCCCACGCTTCGTCTTCGCCTGGGAGGTGTAGGTGCCGCGATGGAATTCGAGGTACATCTCTCCCGACCAGACCGGCGCCTCCATGTATTCGTCCCGCGCGGCTTGGAAGAACTGTTCCGGAGTTGTCATCCCGACGCGGGGAGACCCCTCGAGGTCACGCGTTCGGGCCGCAGCAGCGAGCATCTCGCGGGTGGGGCCTCCCCCGCCGTCGCCCCACCCAAACGGGAGGAGGGAGGTCGTGCCGGCTCCCTTTTCGGCATACTGGCGTTCTGCCCGAGCCAGCTCCGTGCCTGAGATTTCCGCGCTGTAGGTGTCGACCGGCGGGAAATGAGTGAAGATCCGCGTGCCATCGATACCCTCCCACCAGAAGGTGTGATGCGGCATCCGATTCGTTTCGTTCCACGACATCTTCTGCGTGAGAAGCCAACGAGATCCCGCCGCTGCCACGATCTGCGGCAACGATGCGGTGTAACCGAATGAATCCGGCAGCCACACCTCTAATGGCTCGACTCCGAGTTCCTCCATAAAGAACTTTTTACCCGCGACGAATTGCCGCGCGAGCGCTTCCCCGCCGGGCATATTCGTGTCGGACTCCACCCACATACCTCCGACCGGAATGAATCGCCCCGCGGCGACTTGCTTCTTCACCCGCTCGAACAACTCCGGATAGTGAACCTGCAGCCACGCGTACTGCTGCGCCGACGAGGCCGCGAAGGTGAAGTTCGGGTCTTCCTCCATGAGCGCCAGCACGTTCGAAAAGGTTCGCGCGACCTTTCGCACGGTCTCACGAACCGGCCACAGCCAAGCGGAGTCGATGTGAGCGTGCCCGACGGCGGCGAGCCGGTGAGCACTCGCGTAAGCGGGACTGGCGAGCACATCGGAGAGCGTCGCGCGGGCAGCTTCCGCTGTTCCCGCGACGTTGTCCGGATCGAGAGCGTCGGCCATCCGACCGAGCGAGTGCAGGATGTCGGCCCGCCGTGGTAAACCCTGCGGAAGCTCGTTCATCAACCCGATAAGGTCCAGGTATCCTGCAGGAGCTCCCACACGGTGACGTCGAGTTGCCCGAGTTCGAGCTGACGCAGAACATAGGTGCTTGCATCCCCCGCCGTCGCCTTGTCGCCGAGCTCTGTCACACCGAAGGTGAAGATACCAGCGATATTTGGATTGGCGGCCGCCTCAAGGTAGATGTCCACGAGATCCCCCGCGTCTCCTGCCGGGATGTAGCTGTTGAGTGGTTCGATCGCCTTGATGATCACACCATCACCCGTGTACGCGGTCCCCTCGGCCTGAAAGCCTGGAAGTGTTGCAGAAAATCCGAGGTCAACGACGACCTCGGCACGGGTACCGTCCTCGTCCCACTCAGCCGGCACACCTCCTGTCAGATGGAACCAGACGGTGCCCCAGGGTTTGCCCCATGCACTTCCGACGGCAAAAGGCTCGAAGTTCTGCCCGATGGCCGCGTCGAACGGCACCGGCTCGTCGTCGACGGTCCAGGAGGCGATTGTCAGCGGGGCCGTGCGGCGATAGACGGCCGGCTTGATCCGCTCCCGAATGACGCGCTCGATACGCGCTTCGAGAAGTACTCGATTGTCGTGCATGGTGGCTCCTTAGCCCGCAATGGTGCTCACCGTGGGGCGAGGCGTGATGGTGGGTTAACCCTTGACTGCACCCGCGAGGGCGAACGAACCGCCGATGCCGCGGGACACGAGAACATATAGAACGATGGCGGGCACGGCGTAGACAAGTGAGAACGCTGCGAGCTGCCCGTAGGCGATTGCGCCGTACTGACCGAAGAAGCTGTAAATACTGATCGCGGCAGGTTGCTTGCTCGGCGAGAGAAGCAGGATGAACGGCACGAAGAAGTTGCCCCAGGCCTGGAAAAATACGAAGATCCCGACCACGGCGATGCCCGGTCTCATCAGCGGAACCACGATCGTGCGCAAGGCTCTCATCGCTGATGCGCCGTCGATCCAGGCTGCTTCTTCAAGGGCAATCGGCACCGAATCCATGAAATTCTTGGTCATGAAGATCGCGATCGGCAAAGAAGAGGCGGCCATGAAGAGGATTGTGCCTGGGATCGAGTCGAGCAGATTGAACTGGACGAACAGGCTGTAGACCGGCACCATGATTGCTGTGATTGGCAGCCCTGTCGCGAAGAGCACTCCGTACATAAACGGCTTGTTGAATCTCGCCTGATAGCGAGAAAGCGGATATGCCGCGAGTAACGCGACGAGGAT
>NZ_JPRS01000048.1 GCF_000738085.1 Cryobacterium sp. MLB-32 | reverse complement strand
GCTCGATGGAAAGCCTTGCTGACGTTCTTCGGTGAATTTACCGGAATCGGCGCTGTCCTCACCAACTGCAGTTAGCGCTGAAAGGCTTTAGCAACAATGAACCTCATAGAATCAAGCACGCTCGCACTGCTGGTGATGAATGTCTTTCTCACAGTTGTCCTGTGCGTCATGCTGGTCAGAAAACAGCGTTTGGCCGTGCCCTTCAAGGCCTCCTACGCCATCTACCCGGGTGCCTTATTCCTGGCTGCGTTACTGGCGACGTCTCTGCTCGCCGGCAAACCAGACCAAGCCTTTGAAGCGTCCCTGACAGCAGTCAGTGCCGCAGCGGCAGGACTGGGCGCGGCCGCACTCGTCTGGGCTGCTCAATCCTCCAGGATGAGGGCCGGGGCGCCTACAAGTGCGGCTCGTGCCTTCGAGGCAGGCGGCTACCTCCTGCCGCTGGCGAGTGCCGCAATGTATGCAGTTTTCGTGGGATCGACGGGGGCCTGAGTCCGGTCGCAATCGCGGACACGAGGGCCTCCGGAGCCTTGGGCGTGCGGCGTGCTCGCGGGTGGATGGTGCGACAATAGAGGTTGGCCAAAGACTGGAGCCCCTCTTACCCATGGCGCATTCCCTCAGCACACACGAGATCGCACGACTCGTCGGCAGCCAAGCGTTCTCCCGCGGTGAGCGGTACGCGCGCAACGGGCACGTCATGTCCCGATCCTGGTTCGGCTCGGGCACCCAGCTGTTCGGAAACGTGCAGGGCTCGAACAGCGAGCCGTACGCCGTGACCGTGTCGTTTACGCTCAGTTCCACGGGCACCGTGCTGCGCGCATCCGGCGTGTGCACCTGCCCCATGAAAAGCAACTGCAAGCATGTCGCCGCCCTGCTGATCGCCAGCGCGAGTGCCCCCGAAGCGAGCCAACCGCGCTCGACCGGTTCGGCCCGTGCCCTCGGCGGCCGACGGATGCCCGTGTTCGAGGCCACGCCGGAGCCCCCGGCGGCGCCCGCCTGGCAGACCGCCCTCGGGTCGATCACACGCAAGGACACCGACGACTCCACCGGCACGGCCCTTGCGCTACAGTTCGACCTGCTCGAAGCGGCCACGTATTCCGGCAGAGCCGCCGCGTCCCGGGGCCCGCAGCCCCAACGGCTTGGAGCCCGCCCCGTACTGATGGGCAAGAAGGGCAAGTGGATTCGCGGAAACGTCACCTGGGACAACATCTCGTACCTGCCCGGGTCATTCGCCCCGGCGCACCGCAAGATTCTCAGCGCGATCTACGCGCTCTACTCCGCCGGGTCACGGTATTACACCTACACCGACCAGTGGATCCACCTCGACGGCTTCGCCAACAAGGCGCTCTGGGAGTTGCTGGGCGAGGCCACGGCGAGCGGCCTGCCCCTCATTTCCACGAACGCCACGCAGGCGCCCATCGTGCTGAGCACTGCGGAGGCGTCGCTCGAGCTCGACATCACCCGGTCGGCCGAGAACCTCACCCTCACCCCCCTCCTGGCACTGAACTCCGCGCATCTGCAACACCGCCAGTTCGGATTCATCGGCGAACCGGCCCACGGTATCTTCACCTGGTCCAATGCGGACAACCTCGATGACGACAACCTGACGAGCCTCACCCTTGCGCCGCTCGCTCACCGGGTGTCCGCCGAGATGCGCGCTCTCGCCACGTCCGCCGCCCCGCTGCAGATCCCCCTCGCGGACGAGCCGGCATTCCTCGCCGACTATTACCCGTCGCTGCGCCGGCAGGTGACGCTGACGAGCCAGGACGACTCATTCACCCTGCCGGAAACCCCGCGGCCGATGCTCGCCCTCGATGTGACCCACCAGGTGGGTCACACGGTCGAGTTGCTCTGGCAGTGGCGTTACGTCGACGGCGACGCGGCCGTGGAACGCTACGGGGTGGGCCTGTGGCCGGCCGCAAACGACACGAATTTTCGTGACGAGAGCGCCGAAACCGCCATTCTGCAGGGGCTCGAGACGGCCCTCGTGCCGTTCCCGACGATCGCCCCCGAGTACCGTGGCCGCCCGCGCGTCAACACGCGGTCGAGCCTTGAGGGTACGGCGATGATCGAATTCCTCGACACTCTCGTACCCGTGCTCGAGGCGGCGCCGAACGTGATCGTCACGATCGCCGAAGGCGCACCGAGCTACCGGCCGGCCGACGAAGCCCCGGTGATCAGTCTCGCCACGAGCGAGCGCGAGGGCAGCCGCGACTGGTTCAACCTCGACATCACCGTGAGCATCGATGGTGAGGAGATCGCCTTCGACGAGCTGTTCCGTGCCCTCGCCTCCGAGCAGGAACTCATGATCCTGCCCACCGGCACGTACTTCAGCCTCGACCGGCCCGAGCTGCACCAGCTGCGCGCGCTCATCGAAGAGGCCCGCGGCCTGCAAGATTCCTCGTCGGACTCGCTCGGCCTGAGCCGCTTCCAGGCGGACCTCTGGGAAGAACTGCAGCAGCTCGGCGTCGTGGCGCAACAGGCCGCGACCTGGCGGTCGGCGATCGCTGGGCTGACCGATGCCACCCAGATCGACGAACGCCCCCTCTCCCCTCTCGTGCAGGCCACCCTGCGCGGCTACCAGCAGGCCGGTTTTGACTGGCTCAGTTTCCTCTATGACCACCGGCTTGGCGGAATCCTCGCCGACGACATGGGGCTCGGTAAGACCCTGCAAGCGATTGCGCTCATCGCGCATGCCCGCGGCAACCGGTCCGCCGACGAGGCGCCGAAGCCGTTCCTCGTCGTGGCTCCCACGAGCGTGGTGTCCAACTGGGCGGCCGAGTGCGCGCGCTTCGCCCCGGGGCTGACGGTGGCCACGGTCACCCAGACGGCCGGCAAACGCGGCGAGCGCCTCGCATCCGTCAGCGAGACGGCGGATATCGTGATCACCAGTTACACCCTCTTCCGGCTCGACTTCGACGAGTACAACGGCATCGACTGGGCCGGCCTGCTGCTCGACGAGGCGCAGTTCGTGAAGAACCACCAGTCGAAGGCGCACCAGTGCGCCCGTCGACTGAACACCGCGTTCAAGCTCGCCATCACCGGCACGCCGATGGAGAACAACCTGATGGAACTGTGGTCGCTCTTGTCGATCACCGCACCGGGCCTGTTCCCCAGCCCCTCCCGCTTTACGGACTACTACCGCAAACCGATCGAAACCGATGGCGACGGCGAGCGGCTCGACCAGCTGCGCCGACGCATCCGTCCCTTCATGCTGCGCCGCACCAAGGACCAGGTGGCGGGCGACCTGCCCGAGAAGCAGGAGCAGGTTCTTGAGCTCGACCTGCACCCGAAGCACCGCAAGGTGTACGACATGCACCTCGCCCGCGAACGCCAAAAGGTGCTCGGGCTGATCGACAACATGAACGCGAACCGGTTCGAGATCTTCCGCTCGCTCACCATGCTGCGCCAGCTCAGCCTCGATGCGAGCCTGTACGACAAGAAGTACGACAGTGTGCCGTCAACGAAACTCGATGCGCTGCTCGAGCTGCTCGAAGACACCGTGGCCGAGGGGCACCGCACGCTGATCTTCAGTCAGTTCACCCAGTACCTGGGCAAGGCGCGCGACCGGCTCGACGCCGCCGGCATCTCCTACTCCTACCTCGACGGCAAGACGCGCAACCGGGCGAAGGCGATCAGCGACTTCAAAGACGGCGACACGTCGGTGTTCCTGATCAGCGTCAAGGCCGGCGGGTTCGGCCTCAACCTCACCGAGGCCGACTACGTGATTCTGCTCGACCCCTGGTGGAACCCGGCGACCGAGGCGCAGGCCGTGGACCGCGTACACCGCATCGGCCAGACCAAGAATGTGATGGTCTATCGACTCGTGTCGAAGGACACCATCGAGGAGAAGGTGATGGCCCTCAAGGCCACCAAGGCGCGCCTGTTCGAGAGCGTCATGACGGATGGCGCCGCTCGCGCCACCGCCCTGACCGCCTCGGACATCCGCGAACTCCTCGCCTGACCGTCTGGCGCCCAGTTCTACTTCTCCCGCCACAGGTGGTCGGCGACCTTTTCCCACCGGTCAGACGAGTCGGGGAGGTTGTCGGCGAGCATCAGCAACGGTTCTCCGCCGGCCGAAACCTGAAGGGGGAGATTCTTCGTGCAGTTGGCGGCCAGGGGGTTGTCGTCAACGACGATGACCAGGCATGTGCCCTCAGGGGACAGACCGGCGAAGTAGCTCACGCCATCGCCCGCCCAGAGAAAACGACTGGTATCGACGTCGATATCGAGCCAACTCCCCGCGGCGGCAGAAGGTCCTCCGCCGTTTGCCTCTCGGAGAAGATCTCCAGCTGATCACTGCCCGCGCACCCCGTGAGCCCCGCGGCCCCCAACATCCCCACGCCGATTGCCGCACCCACCCGAAACATCCCCGAAAGCTTCATGCCCCGAGCCTACCGGGGGGCATCACTCTCATCTCGGGCACTGACCGGTTACTCCCGCACCTAAGGCAGAATAGACACGTGACTTCGACGACCGCCTTCGCCCTCATCCGACACGGCCAGACCGACTGGAACGCGGCCCTGCGTATCCAGGGCGCCACCGACATCCCTCTGAATAACGTGGGACGAGGCCAGGCAACGGATGCCGTGGCTCCCCTCTCGGCATTCGAATGGGATTTCGTGGTCTCGAGCCCGCTCTCCCGAGCGGCCGAAACCGCCGACCTGATCGCGGCCGACCTCGATCTCGCGGTGAAGCACCGCATCCCCGGGCTGATGGAGCGCAACTACGGACCGGCCGAGGGCTTGCAGGCCGGCGAGGAGCTGGAGGCTTTGCGCTTTCCCGGCGGCTTCCACGGCGCCGAGACCGAATCGGCTGTCGCCGAGCGCGGCATCGATGCCCTCAGGCAGCTTGCGCACGAACACCCGGGCGCCCGCATCATCGTGGTGAGCCACGGAACGCTCATCCGCCTCAGCCTCGAACGCGTTCTGGAGCGGCCAGTCGGCAGCATCAACAATGCATCGCTCAATCTCGTGCACCACCACCCGGCCGGCTGGAAGCTCGACATGCTGAACGGCGAGACCCCGCCCGAGTAGCGCGCGGCCCCCGTCCTGTGAGCCAGTACAGCATCCGTTCATCTGCACGACACCGCTGAGCCCTAGGCTCCAGGCACTGTCCGTTCGGGGAAACCCGGCCCGTGCCGAGGTGGTTGCCATGTCTCTGTTGCTCGACCGTCTCGACAGCCGCATCGAAAGAACCCTCACGGCCGATCGCCTGCGGCGACTGCGCACCCCCCGAGTGCTCGTGATCGGATTCACCGCCGTGCACATCGCTTTTCTCACGGCCCTGCTGCCTGCCATGCTCACGGGCAAGGTGCTCGGGGACCTGCCGCTCTACCGAACCTGGGCGGAGCTCGGGTTCACCACCGGAATCTGGCAGGGCATCGACGTGCAGTGGGTCTACCCGATCGGTGCCCTGGGCCCGATCGCCCTGGCCGGCATCGGCGGACCCTACCTCTACCAATTTCTGTGGTTCCTGATGACGGTGGCGCTGAACGCGGCCGCCGTCTGCGCCCTCACCGACTTCGGCCGCCGAATCAGCGGCTATCGCGCGGCCTGGTGGTGGCTCGGCCTCAGCTTCGTGCTCAGCCCCGTGGGCCTGCTCCGACTCGAAGGCCTCACCGCACCGCTCGTGATCGTCGGGCTCGTGCTGCTCGCCCGACGTCCTGTCGCGGCGACCGTGCTGCTCAGCGTGGCGACCTGGATCAAGGTGTGGCCCGCCGCCGTCGTCCTGGCCGTCATCGCCGCGTCGCGCCATCGGGTCACGGTGATCGTCACGGGCGCCGGGGTGACGGCGGTCATCGTTGCGGGCGTCTGGCTGCTCGGCGGACTGCGCTACCTCACCGGCTTCGTCACGATGCAGTCCGATCGGGCGCTGCAACTCGAGGCGCCGGTGACGACGCCGTGGGTCTGGCTGGTCGCTCTCGGACATCCCGGGTCCCACATCTACGAAAACTATGCCATCGCCACCCGCGAGGTGACCGGACCGGGAGCGGATGTCGCCGCCGCCGCCATGACACCGCTGATGTTCACGGCGATTGCCGCCATCTTTCTGCTCCTGCTCGTGGCGCACCGCCGCCGGGCCGACGTGTCCCAGCTCTTGCTGATCGGGGCCCTCGCGCTGGTGAGCGCCTTCGTCGTCTTCAACAAGGTGGGGTCGCCGCAGTACATGCTGTGGATCGCACCGATCGTGGCCGTGGGCGTGGCCCGAGGTTGGCGTGCGTGGCGTACGCCCGGCTACGTGGTGATGGCCATCGCGATTCTGACGACACTGATCTTCCCGGTTCTCTACCTGCCCCTGATCGACGGGGACCCGTTCGCGCTCATTCTCTTGACCCTGCGCAACGCCCTGCTCGTCGCACTGCTGGCCTGGTCGGTGACCACCCTGGTTCGGCTCGCGCGCGGCCCGCGACGACCTCGGAAGTTCGTGAATCCCCGTGTGGCGGCACTGCAACGGACCTAACGCCGGGTTTCGCGGCTCGGCGTGGGCCAAAACGGGACGAATGGGCCGTTTTAGTCGTAGTCTGTCCTCACGTTGTTCCGTCGCTCACTGCAGAGGATGAGATCTGTGTCGCCTTCACACGCTCGTACCATTGGTTCACATCCGCTCGATCCGCTGACCGCTGAGGAGTTCTCGAGCGCGAGCGCGATCCTGGCGCGGGAGCACGGCGTCGGAGCCGGTTGGCGGTTCGCCTCCATCGAGCTCGTGGAACCGCCACGGCAGCAGATCACCGATTTCGAGCAGTCCGGCACGGTGCCGGAACGATTCGCCCGCCTCGTGGTGTTGCACCGGGCCGCGAACGCCACCTACACCGCGGTCGTGTCACTGACCAACGATCGGGTACTCGACTTCACACACGTGCCGGGCGTGCAGGCCAACTTCACCGTGGACGAGTGGGACGAGGCCGACGCCGCCATGCGCGTGCACCCCGACGTGATCGCCGCCCTCGCCAAGCGCGGCATCACCGACCTCGACCTTGTCTTCATCGACACCTGGACCTATGGCGACGCCGTCATCCCCGACAAGTACCGGGGTCGCCGCCTGGGCTGGTGTGACATTTGGGTGCGTGCCTCCGCCGAGGCTAACCCCTACGCTGGTCCCGTCAACGGGCTGCACTTCGTGCTCGACGTCAATACGATGGAATTGCTCGAGATCGAAGACTCCTTCACGGTCGATACCCCCGAGATCATGGGCGAATACGTGCCCCACCTGGTGCCGGAACGCATCCGTGCCCAGAGCGCCCGTCCGCCGCGCACACCCCTCGATATCGTGCAGCCGGAGGGCGCAGGTTTCACCATCGACGGCCATCTGATCGAGTGGCAAGGGTGGTCGATGCGGGTGGGATTCAACTACCGCGAGGGAATGACGCTGCACCGCGTGGGCTATCGCGACGGGGCCGCGGTCGGGGGCGAGCGCGTGCGCCCGATCGCCAACCGACTCTCCTTCTCCGAAATGGTCGTGCCCTACCGCGACCCCAGCGTCGACCATTTTCGCCGCACCGCCTTCGACATCGGCGAGTGGGGCCTCGGATTCATGACGACGTCGCTCGAGCTCGGCTGCGACTGCCTCGGTGAGGTGCAATACATCGATGCCGTGCTGCACAACAGCGCGGGAGAGCCGTATGCCATTCCCAACGCGTTCTGCGTGCATGAAGAAGACAACGCGGTGCTCTGGAAGCACGTCGACCACAACGGCAACGTCGAGGTGAGACGGATGCGCCGGCTCGTCGTATCCTTCCACGTCACCGTCGCCAACTACGAGTACCTCGTCTACTGGCGGTTCTACGAAGACGGCAACATCGAGTGCGAGGTGCGCGCGACCGGGATCATGGTCGTGACACACATTGCCGAGGGCCAGGCGCACCCCAATGGCATCCTCGTGGACAACCGCACCTACGCACCTATCCACCAGCACTTCATCGTGGCCCGGATGGACCTCGACATCGACGGCACCGAGAACACAGTGTTCCGCTCCGAAACCCAGATCCAGCCCACCAGCGTGGAGAACCCGCACGGCCTCGGTCTCACCCAGCTCAACACTCCTCTCGAGCAGGAAGGCTTCGACGACTTCGACTGGAACACCCAGCGCGCGTGGAAGGTCGTCAACGAGAACTCCCTCAACGGCCTGGGCACGCCCGTGTCCTACAAGCTCGTACCGAGCGGCGCCATCCCGTCCATGTTCGACCCGTCGGCGCCGGCTTTGCAGCGCGCGCAGGTGATCGGCCACACGGTGTGGGTGACGCCGAACGATGAGTCCGAACGCTGGCCCTGCGGCGAGTTCGTGAACCAGAGCAGCGTCGACCACGGCCTGCCCGAATGGATTCAGGCCGAGCGCCCGGTGCGCAACACCGATCTCGTGCTCTGGTACGTCTTCGGGATCCACCACGTGACGCGGCCGGAAGACTGGCCGATCATGCCGAGCGACACCGTGGCCTTCTGGCTGAAGCCGGTGGGCTTCTTCGACCGCAACCCGTCCCTCGACGTGGCTCCCAGCCCCTCCGCGCACTGCGCCCCGGGCCAGGACCATGCCGAGCACGACCCGCACGACCACCACAACGAAAAGGCAACGAAATGACCCGAGTCCCCAACTATGTCGTCGCGTACGAGCCGACGGCACGCGGCAAGGAGGCCATCGAGCTCGGCGTGGCCCTCGCGCGACTCACCCACGCAGAGCTTCGGCTGTGCCTCGTACTTGCGCGGTCCACTGCGGTGCCGGCAAAAGTCCCCGCATCGACCGCAGACTTCGACGCGCTGCTCGAGGAACAGGCCGAGGAATGGCTCGCCGCGGCAGCCACGCAGGTACCGGGCGACATCCCCACGACCACCCACGTGCTGTGGGCCGATTCCACCTCGGAGGGGCTCATCAGGGCGGCGGCGCAGTTCGATTCCGACCGCATTGTGGTGGGCGCGGCACGCGGCGGCATCCTGAACCGTTTCACCATCGGCAGCGTCGCGAACGCCCTCCTGCATGCCTCCCCGGTGCCGGTCGCTTTGGCCCCCCGCGGCTACCGGGCACCCGAGGCGGTGACCCGCATCACGTGCGCCATCGGCACGCGCACCGGGTGGCAAGCGCTCCTGGACTCCATGGTCGCTCTGTCCGAAGACCTTCCTGTCGACCTGCGTTTCGTCACACTGGTCGAAGCGGATGCTGCGCACGGCCGCCCCGCTCACCAGAGCGCCCGCGCCCACGACAGCACCGCGAAACACGACAGCGCCGCCCACCTGGAAAGCGTGCTGGAGTACTTCCAAAAACGCTCTCACGCCCGTGGAACCGTCACGACCGAGGTTGCGAGCGGCACGAGCGTGGAAGCCGCCGTCGAGGCCCTGGAGTGGAGGCCCGACGAGATCGCCTTCGTCGGTTCGAGCCGGCTCGCCAGCCCCAACCGGATCTTCCTCGGCATCACGGCACACCGCATGCTCCATGACCTGCCGGTACCGCTCGTCGTTGTTCCCCACATCCCTCGCGTTTCCGCCCACATTTAGCTGAATACAAGGACCAGAATCATGGCAAACACCCCCGCGCCGGGCACCTCGCCCGAAGCCTCCGCGCTGCCTTCCGCCGGCGGTCTTTCGGCGAAAGGTCTGAGCGCCGGATCCATCGGCCTGCTCGGCGCCACCGTCATCGGTATCTCGTGCATTGCACCTGCTTACACGCTCACGGCCTCGCTTGGCCCGACGGTCGCGGCAGTCGGCACGCAGATGCCCGGCATCTTCCTCGTGGGGTTCCTCCCCATGCTTCTCGTGGCGCTCGGTTACCGGGAGCTCAACACGGCGATGCCCGACAGCGGCACCTCCTTCACCTGGGCCACCAGGGCCTTCGGACCTTGGATCGGCTGGATGGGCGGTTGGGGGCTGATCGTCGCTACGGTCGTGGTGCTCTCCAACCTTGCAGGAGTCGCCGTCGACTTCCTTTATCTGGCGCTCGCGCAGGTCTTCAACAACCCCGGCATTGCGGACCTCACCAACAACGTGCTGATCAACGTCGTCACCTGTCTGGTCTTCATGGTGTTGGCCTGTTACGTCTCCTACCGCGGCATGGAGGCCACCAAATCAGTGCAGTACGTGCTCGTCGCGTTCCAGCTCATCGTGCTCGTCTGGTTCAGCGTCGCTGCCCTGATCGAGTACGGCAACGGCTCCGCGTTCGACGCCCTCGCGTTCAATGCCAGCTGGTTCAACCCGTTCCTCGTGCCGAGCTTCTCGGCATTCGCGGCCGGCGTCTCGCTGTCGATCTTCATCTTCTGGGGCTGGGACGTCACCCTCACCATGAACGAGGAAACCAAGAACCCCAAGACCACGCCCGGTCGTGCCGCCACACTGACCGTGGTCATCATCTTCGCCCTGTACATCCTGGTGGCCGTGGCCGCCTGATGTTCTCCGGCATCGGCACGGGCGCGCTCGGTCTCGGAAACGAAGACATCCAGGGCAACGTGTTCGCCGCCCTCGCGGGGCCGGTGATGGGCCCGTTCGCCATCCTGCTCTCGCTTGCCGTGCTGTCCAGCTCGGCGGCATCGCTGCAGTCGACCTTCGTGGGGCCGGCACGCACGATGCTCGCCATGGGCCACTACAAGGCCTTCCCGAAGCGGTTCGCGAGCATCAGCCCCCGCTTCAAGTCCCCCGGGTTCGCGACCGTCGTCGCAGCGGTCGTCGCGTGGGTCTTCTACGCCGTACTGCGGGTGGTCAGCACGGATGTGCTGACCGACACCATCCTGACCCTGGGCATGATGATCTGCTTCTACTATGGGGTCACGGCGTTCGCCTGCGTCTGGTACTTCCGGGCGGAGGCATTCCGGAACGCGCGGGCATTCTTTCTGAAGTTCCTCGCGCCGCTGATCGGCGGCGTCATCCTGAGCGTCATCTTCGTGACGACCGTGATCGACAGCACAAACCCGGACTACGGCAGCGGTTCGAGCATCGGCGGACTCGGTCTTGTCTTCGTGCTCGCCATGGTGCTGTTCATCTCGGGCATCGTCTTGATGCTCGTGCAGCGCCGTCTGAACCCGTCGTTCTTCCAGGGTAAGACGCTCACGAAGGGCACCTCGGTCGACTAGCCGACGTGCCCAACGGGTGGGTCAGCGGCGCGTCGACACCGTCACGGTGAACTTCGTGTTGCGGCCCACCTGGCGCGTCGGGCCCACGATGCGGGTGAGTTCCGGTCGATAGCCGAGGTGCGTGTTCCAGACGGCCCACAGCTCTCCGCCGGGGCTCAACACGCGGGCGGCATCGGCGAACAGTTTGAGCGCGATACCGGCGTGCACCGAGGAGCCGATGTGGAACGGCGGGTTGATCAGGATCAGCTCGGCTGAGTCCTCCGCCCGGCTGCTGAGGGCGTCGTCGCGCACCACCGTCACGCGCTCGGCGAGGGCGTTTGCGTCCATGGTCGCGCGAGCGGATGCCACCGCTGCGGCGGACTGATCGCTCGCGATCACGCGCAGCCGCGGACGCTGCAGGGCCAGCGCGGCCGCGAGAACACCGGTGCCGCACCCCAGATCAATTGCGGACTCCGCATCCGGCTTCATGCGGTCGAGCACGTCGAGCAGCGCTCGGGTACCGATATCGACGCTGGTACCGGCGAAGGCAGCACCGTGCGCACGCACGGTGAGGCCGAGGTCCTCGTGCCGCTCCGAGTGCGGCCAGTCGGACGCGCCGGTGGCGATGGGTGACGTGGCGATCAGCACGCGGGACTTCTGGCGGGCGGGCGTCACGTTGAGGGCGCCGAAGTGACGGCGGAGCACCTCGTTCATTCCCACGGACATGTGCTTGATGCGGCCACCGGCGAACACGAGAACGTCAGGGGCGGCGTAGCGGGCGATCGCGCCGGCGATTTCGTCAAGCTCGCCGAGGCTACGGGGCAGCTGCAACAGCACGACCTTGGCGCCGGTGAGCAGTTCCTCGCCCAGGGGCAGCGAGCGGTAGCAGTCGTCGAGCCCGAACTGGCTGGCGTTCCGCTCCAGAGCGTGCTCTCCAGAGAGGGCATCCTGATAGACGCGCAGCTTGCGGGCGCCGTGCAGGGCGGCCGCTCCGAGCGTGAGCGCCCCGTAACGGTCCTCAAGGATCACGACGTTGCCGGCTCCGGCTCCGGCGAGCGCACCGGCGGCCTCGTCGAGGATGAGCCGGTCGCTCGCATCCACCGCGAACAGGTTGTCGGCTTCGACATCCGGCTGGCGGCTCAGTCGATCGAAATCGAAATCGGCCCGGGACGCGGTTTGCGTCGGTTTCTGTGTGCCCGATTCAAACATCGGTTCCCCCTGCTACTGCGATTACGCGTGATGATGTGCAAACTACATGTGAAGTCAGCTGTGGTCCAGTGGTCGCCAGATGACGACCTGATTGGAGCGCCGCGTGCGCGTGCCCGCCCGCATCGAGATGACATCCCCGGCCGAGCCGGCCGCGAAAACGCGGCGGCCCGGGCGGTTCAACAGCTCATCGGCGAGCGTCGTCTCCAACTCGCGCAAGCGAGATTCGAGGCGACGCACGTGGTCCTCCAGTTCGAGGATACGACGGATGCCCTCCAAGCTCACCCCCTGAACGCCAAGTTCTGCGATCTCCCGCAGTTTGACGACGTCCCGCATCGAATAACGACGGGACTTTCCGGGCGTGCGCTCGGGGCTCACGAGACCCAGGCGATCGTACTGCCGCAGAGTCTGCGGATGCATACCCGCAAGCTCCGCGGCCGTCGAAATCACGAAGACCCGTGTGTTCTCATCCATCGTCAGCCCTTGGCCCGCGCGATCAATTCATCGCGCGGGTTTTCCTTGGGCAGTGACTGTGCGAACGCCTGCAGCTTCTCCTCGGCATCCTTCGACAGATGGGAGGGAACAGCGATCTCGACCTCGGCGAGCAGGTCGCCGGTGCCCTTCGCCGTCACGACGCCGCGGCCCTTCACTCGAAGTACGCGCCCGCTCGGCGTGCCGGGGGCCACACGAAGTCTGACCGGCGGACCGCCGAGGGTGGGTACCTCGATGGTCGCGCCCAGGCTCGCCTCCACAAAGGTCACCGGAACGTGCACGCGCAGGTTGAGTCCTTCGCGTTCGAAGACCGGGTGGTGTCGCACCGTGATGGTGAGCACGATGTCGCCGGATTCTCCACCGTCGGGGCTCGGCTGTCCTTTGCCGCGAAGGCGGATCTTCTGCCCGTCGGCGACTCCGGCCGGAATTTTGACCTTGATCGGGCGACCATCCTGCGTCTGCAGGGTGATCTGGTCGCCGTGCGTGGCCGTGATGAAGTCGATGGTCGTCGACGCCACCACGTCGTGTCCGCGCGTCGGCGCGCCGCTGCCACGGTAACCCCCGCTGGGGTTACCAAATCCTCCGCCGCCGCCTCTGCCGAACATCCCTCCGAGAATATCGTCAAAGCCGCCCTGCTCGAAGGTGTAGCTCTGCTGGCGTCCACCTCCGCCGCCGCCGCCGAACATGCCGCCGAAGGCATCTTCGAAGCCGCCGGGCTGGCCACGGCCACCGGGTGCGGCGAACCGCGCCCCGGTGCCCATGGCCCGAATGGCGTCATACTCTTTGCGTTGCGCAGGGTCGGCGAGCACCGAGTGCGCCTCGCTCAGTTCCTTGAACTTCGCTTCGGCGCCGGGGTTCCCCGGATTGGAGTCCGGGTGGTACTTACGCGCGAGCTTGCGATACGCCTTCTTCAGCTCGGCCGGGGTGACATCTTTCGAGACACCCAGGACCTTGTAGAAGTCCTTGTCGAACCAGTCCTGGCTAGCCATCGCTCGGTACCTGCACGACGACCTTGGCCGCGCGCAGGAGCGTGGAGCCGAGGTAGTAGCCCGTCTCCGCCACGTCGCCGACGGTTTCCGTCTCGACGTCCGGGGACGGCATCTGGAAGATCGCCTCGTGCATGGTCGGATCGAACGGGTCGCCGACCGCACCGAAGGAGGTGAGGCCGAGGCGCTCGACGCTCGAGCGCAGTTTGGCGGCGATCGTCGCGAACGCCGAGTCACCCTCGAGGTCGCCGTGCTTTTCGGCACGGTAGAGGTCGTCGAGGATCGGGATCAACAGCTTCACGATGTCCCCGGTGACGCGCTCCTTCTCGACCACGCGGTTGGCTTCGGTGCGGCGACGGTAGTTCGCGTACTCGGCGGTGACCCTTTTCAGGTCAGCGAGGTGCTCACTGGTCGGCTCCGCGGCCTCGCGCTCTGCCGCGTCCAGAATGTCCTGAACGGTCAGCTCGTCTTCTTCGATTCCGTCAGCGGATGCCGACTGGTCGGTCGAAGACGAATCGTCAGCGGTGGCGAACTCGGGTGCGGTATCGGGCTGGGCAGCTCCGGACTCGGCGTCCCCCGCCGCGGGGGCACCCTGCTCGGGCGCCCCCTTGGCGGATGGCTCGTCGTCCCGGCGCTTCTTGTCGGGGTTCTTCTTGTCTGCCATAACGCGTTCTACTTCTTCTTGTCGTCTTCGTCGTCGTCGACAACCTCGGCGTCGACAACGTCTTCGTCCTTGTTGGCGTCGGCAGGGGCATCGTCGGTTGCCGCGTCGTCGGCGCCGGCAGCTGCATCCGCTTCGCTGGCCTTGTAGATCGCTTCGCCGAGCTTGCCCTGGCTCTCGTTGAGCTTGTCGAAGGCGGTCTTCACCGCGTCATCGTCGTCGCCGGCCAGAGCCGACTTGAGGGCGTCGACATCGGCCTGAACCTCGGCCTTGACGTCTTCGGGCAGCTTCTCGTTGTTGTCCTTGATCAGCTTCTCGATCGAGTAGGCGAGCTGCTCGGCCGTGTTGCGGGTCTCGGCGACTTCGCGCAGGCGCTTATCTTCTGCCGCGTGCTCTTCACCCTCGCGCACCATGCGCTCGATGTCTTCCTTCGCGAGCGCGGTGCCGCCCGTGATGGTCATGGACTGCTCCTTGCCGGTGCCCTTGTCCTTAGCGGATACGTGCACGATTCCGTTGGCGTCGAGGTCGAAGGTGACCTCGACCTGCGGGATACCGCGGGGCGCGGGGGCGATTCCGGTGAGCTCGAAGGTTCCGAGGTTCTTGTTGTCGCGGGTGAACTCGCGCTCGCCCTGGAAGACCTGGATCGCGACGGACGGCTGGTTGTCGTCGGCCGTGGTGAAGGTCTCGCTGCGCTTGGTCGGGATGGCCGTGTTGCGCTCGATAAGGCGCGTCATGATGCCGCCCTTGGTCTCGATGCCGAGGCTCAGCGGGGTGACGTCGATGAGCAGAACGTCCTTGCGCTCGCCCTTCAGCACGCCGGCCTGCAGTGCGGCGCCGACGGCGACGACCTCGTCCGGGTTGACGCCCTTGTTCGGGTCCTTGCCGCCGGTCTCGCTCTTGACGAGCTCGTATACGGCGGGCATACGGGTGGATCCACCGACGAGAACGACGTGGGCGATGTCGCCAACCTTGACGCCGGCCTCACGAATGACGTCCTGGAAGGGCTTCTTCGTGCGGTCGAGCAGGTCTTCGGTCATCTTCTCGAACTGGGCGCGGGTCAGCGTCTCGTCGAGGTTGGCCGGACCGTTTTCGGTCAGCGAGAGGTAGGGCAGCTGGATGCTGGTCGACATGCTCGACGACAGCTCCTTCTTGGCCTGCTCGGCGGCTTCTTTCAGGCGCTGCTTGGCGATCTTGTCCTTGGAGACATCGACGCCCGTGGTTTCCTTGAAGCGCTTGATCAGGTGATCAACGATGCGCTGGTCCCAGTCGTCGCCGCCGAGGCGGTTGTCGCCGGCGGTCGAGCGCACCTGGATGGTGGAGAAGTCTTCGTCCTTGCCCACTTCGAGCAGCGACACGTCGAACGTTCCGCCTCCGAGGTCGAAGACCAGGATGAGCTCGTCTTCCTTGCCCTTGTCGAGGCCGTAGGCGAGAGCCGCAGCGGTGGGCTCGTTGATGATGCGCAGCACGTTGAGGCCGGCGATCTCTCCGGCTTCCTTCGTGGCCTGACGCTCGGCGTCGTTGAAGTAGGCGGGAACGGTGACGACAGCGTCGGTCACCTTTTCGCCGAGGTACTGCTCGGCGTCGCGCTTGAGCTTCGCGAGGATACGCGAGGAGATCTCCTGCGGGGTGTACTTCTTGTCGTCGATCGCGACGGTCCAGTCGGTGCCCATGTGGCGCTTGACGGAGGAGATGGTGCGGTCGACGTTGGTGACGTTCTGGCGCTTGGCGGTTTCGCCGACGAGAACTTCGCCATCCTTGGTGAATGCGACCACCGAGGGGGTGGTGCGCAAGCCCTCAGCGTTGGCGATAACGGTGGGTTCTCCACCTTCAAGTACGGACACCACAGAGTTAGTGGTTCCGAGGTCGATGCCTACTGCACGTGCCATGTGGGTTGTTCTCCTTCAGAGTTTGTGATCAAGTTCAAAGACTTGAGTCTCATTGGCTCAAGTATTCACCTCGCCGAAACCGGTGTCAATTCCTGCAGCCCAAAGTTGAGTCACTTGCGCTCAACTCTCAGGTTGAACTGCGACCTCGCCTCCTGCGCGACACGTCCGCCCTCCGCTGCGCTGTGACCAGCGGAAACAAATTCGGCCACAAAGCGTCGGATGTTTACCGGCCGGGGTTAGCCTGATCGCATGACCGAGCCAGCCGTCGCTGCCGACCGAGACGTTCCGCTGAATCCCGCGCGCGGCCACGTTGTGGCATGGGCGTTCTGGGACTGGGGATCCGCCGCCTTCAACGCCGTCGTCACGACGTTCGTTTTCACCGTGTACATCACGGGCTCCTCGTTCGGCGACAAGGACGTGATCTCCGCCCAGCTGGGCTGGGCGCTCGCGATCGCGGGCTTGCTGATCGCGGTGCTCGCGCCGATCACGGGACAACGCTCCGACACCTCCGGGCGGCGCAAGTTCTGGCTCGGCGTGAACACCTTCGTGGTCGTGGCCATCACCGCAACGATGTTCTTTGTGCAGGCCACACCGGACTACCTGCTGCTCGGGCTGTTCCTCGTGGCGGCCGGCAACGTGTTCTTCGAGTTCGCCGGGGTCAACTACAACGCCATGCTCGCGCAGGTGTCCACCCCGAGCTCGATCGGCAAGGTGAGCGGCTTCGGCTGGGGCATGGGGTACCTCGGTGGCATCGTGCTGCTCCTCATTGTGTACTTCGGCTTCATCCACCCGGAGGTCGGACTGTTCGGTGTCACGAGCGAGAACGGGCTGGCCGTGCGCGTCTCCATGCTCATCTCGGCGGCCTGGTTCGGATTGTTCGCGCTGCCCGTGCTGCTCCGAGTGCCCGAGTACCGGGCACCGAAGGCAGTGCGCCGCGAGCGCGTGGGCTTCTTCCGCAGCTACGCGGTGCTCGGCCACGACATCGCCCGCCTGTGGCGCACCAGCCGCCCCACGGTGTATTTCCTGCTGGCGAGCGCGGTCTTTCGCGATGGCCTCGCGGGCGTCTTCACGTTCGGCGGCGTGCTGGCGGCATCCGTTTTCGGTTTCTCGGCCGGCGAGGTGATTATTTTCGCCATCGCCGCCAACGTCGTGGCGGGTGTGGCCACCATTAGCGTGGGCGCGCTCGACGACCGGCTGGGCGCCAAGCCGGTGATCGTGACCGCGCTCGTGGGCCTGCTGGTGAGCGGCCTCGTGGTGTTCTTCCTGCACGACGGCGGCCAAATCGTGTTCTGGACCGCCGGCCTGGCCCTCTGCCTGTTCGTGGGTCCCGCACAGTCGGCGAGCCGCACGTTCCTCGCCCGGCTGATTCCGCCGGGACGCGAGGGCGAGGTGTTCGGCCTGTACGCCACCACGGGACGAGCGGTGAGCTTTCTGGCCCCGCTCTCATTCGCGCTCATGGTGACCATCTTCGGCGCGACCTACTGGGGCATCCTCGGCATCATGCTCGTTTTGCTCGTTGGCCTGCTTTTACTGCTGCCGGTGAAGGCGAACCAGGAGCAAATTTCCTGAGCATGAGCCGCACCTGCGGCCTTGTGCCCGGTAAAGCGGCTCTCGCACCTGCGATACCGCACTCACGTGCAGCCTTGCGGTGCGCGCCGCCCAAGGGCGCCGTTCAGTGGATGCGCGTGGCCTCGTTGTGCTCGATCAGCAGCCAGGTCGTGCCCTCGTCGGAGGACACCCACCCCTCCCACTTGTAGGAGTTGGCGGCGATCGACGTGAAGTTCCAGCGGATCGGCTTGCCGTCGGTGCGGGTGCCGTCCTGGCGGACACCGTAGCGGTAGGGGGTGGCCACCAGGTGGCAGTACTCACCCGTGACGGGAGAGAAGTAGCTCACCCTCCACACCCCCGCATCAACGTCGTAGACGCGGATCGCGGTTGCGACGGTCTCAAAGCCCGTCGGGTGGGCGTCGCGGGCCACGACCTCGACGTCTTGCACGGCGCGTCCGTCGAGAATGAAGGCCATCGTCCACACGAACGCGCGCTCCGACCACTCACCGGTTGCCTCGTCGAGGCGCGTGCCCTTCACCGACCAGGTGCCCACGAGTCGTCCGAATCGTTTCATGCGCTCGGGGTATTCGGGGGTCGGCTCGGGGGTCACGAGCGCCTCGTCGAATCGGGGCGTGGGAATGGCGGTCATATTCCGATTTTACCGGCTCTATGTTACGTAGGGATTAACCGTGCGACCGAGCTGGTCGGGCGGCTCGGTCGCTGTGGGATAGGGGAATGCGCTGCATTTCCTTAAGAGGCCGTTCGGGTGCCGTAACGAGGCAAAACGGATGCCGTCGGCCGCGAATGTGCCCGCGGCATCCACTCGCTGAGCATCAAGCCGAGGCCAGGAGACTACTCGGCGGGCACGACGGATTCGGCCACGTTGGTGCGGTGGAAGTTCTGGAACGACCGCGAGGCGGTCGGGCCACGCTGACCCTGGTAGCGAGAGCCGTACTTGGTCGAACCGTAGGGCTGCTCGGACGGTGAGCTCAGCTGGAAGAAGCACAACTGGCCAATCTTCATTCCGGGCCACAGCTTGATGGGCAGGGTCGCCACATTGCTCAGCTCGAGGGTGACGTGACCCGTGAAGCCCGGATCGATGAAGCCCGCGGTGGAGTGGGTAAGCAGGCCGAGGCGCCCGAGCGAGCTCTTGCCCTCAAGCCGGGCGGCGATGTCGTCGGGCAGCGTCACCTTCTCGTAGGTGGCGCCGAGCACGAACTCTCCGGGGTGCAGGATGAACGGCTCGCCGGGCTTGGTCTCGATCAGCCTGGTGAGTTCTGGCTGATCTTCGGCCGGATCAATGTAGGCGTACTTGTGATTGTCGAACAGCCGAAAGAAGCCATCGAGTCGCACGTCGATGCTCGACGGCTGAATCATGGCGGGGTCGAAGGGGTCGAGACCGATTCGTTCGGCGTCGAGTTGGGCCTTGATATCGCGATCCGAGAGCAGCACGGTGACAGCCTATCCGCGAGAGCTTGGTAAGCTGGCACCGTTCCGGTTGTTGACGACTCACGGCTGGGCGTGCGGATGTAGTTCAATGGTAGAACTTCAGCTTCCCAAGCTGATAGCGCGGGTTCGATTCCCGTCATCCGCTCCACACAAGAAGCCCCGGTCAGTCACGTTTTCCCGGGCGCTGCGACCTGGCGTCGTTCCAGCTCCTGAGCCCGAAGCGTGGTTGGGCCGCTGGCACGAATGCTGTGCAGCACCGTGGCGCAGCGCCTCAACACGGGGAACCGCTCGAGTACGACGAGCGTTCCTTGATCGGCCATGACGGTTGAGCTCATTGGCCGTCGGTGGAGCCGTCAGCCTTGTGACGACTGGCGAACGACCGAGTTGGCCCCGAGGAACATCAGCAAAGCGACGACGATGACCAGGGTGAGGAGCCCGGCAGCGATGAGCCCGAGCATCGCCGGGGGCGAGTATCCCATCATGGTCAGAGCGATGAAAGCGGATGCTACGAGCACGATGAACGCGAGCAGGCAGCCGACAATCGCGCGCAACAATCCGTAGGACGAGGAGTCGAATCGTCCTATGCGCACCACGGCGACCACTCGCAGACCGATTACGGCGACGGCCTGCCAGCAGGCGATCGCGACGACGCCCCAGACGACTGCCGGAACGGCGAGCCGATCAACCTCCGGGAATACCGCAATCACGCCCACTACTGCCGACGGAAGAACCCACACCTGCACAAACAGGCACACGAGCAGCCCGACAGCGAGGGCCGCCGTCAGCGCAAAGGACATTCCGCGATGCATCTAGAGCCCCCCAGCTCGGTTCACGTCGGTCAGAAAACACCCGACCTCCATCACACTATCGACATCGGCATGAGCCCCGAAAGACGTCACATCTATCGGCACGGCCCACCGGGCTCGCGGCGTTTTCCGACCGCCAACGCCGCGATGACCTCGGCTGACCGGTCACTGACCGGTCACTGTCCGCTCGGCTTGCAGTGACGCATGGACGGTCATTCGTGGAGAACCACTCACCGCGGGAGCGCGCTTCGCGCATCGACATTTCGGCCTCAGGTCACCCTCGTGGCATCGCTACTCGTCGACTGCGATTAGCCGCAGTTGAATACGGTCGCGGAAGCGGTCTCACCGAGGAGGGACCTCGCTTCCTTGACCGCTAGACCTGGTCGCGTTTGGCCACTCGCCGTTTTCTGACGAGGTCCCCGCTCACCCACGCGAATGCGAACAGGGCCAGCAGCACCGCGGCGACCCACAGGTCGAGCCGCAAGAAGAGACAGGTCGCCGCCAGGACCGACATCCCCGCGATCAACGTCAGCACATATCTGAGCACGGCGTTCTCCTTCGCTTCTGCGAGAGCAGAGTACTCCGTGCCGTCAATCATCTCCGGCACGAACGAGGGAACGTGCCTTCATCTCAGCAGGGCTTGATCCAACCCCTGGTCGAGGAGCGAGGAACGCTCGGGTCGAGCCTGTCGAGACCAGTCTCGAGACCTCTCGACTTGATCCCCGCAACGCCACCTCGCCGCTGATCGACGAGCGAGGAACGCTCGGGTCGAGCTTGTCGAGACCAGTCTCGAGTCCTCGCGACCTGATCCCCGCAACGCCACCCCGCCGCTGGTCGAGGAGCGAGGAACGCTCGGGTCGAGCTTGTCGAGACCAGTCTCGAGACCTCGTGACCTGATCCCCACAACGCCCCATCCCGCTGGTCGAGCCTGTCGAGACCCCGCGAGCCGATCTTGCCACCCGAGCGGCGAATAATACTTCGAATAACTTCTCCACAATGGTGAGGTTTTCTCGAACAGTGTCAGTGGTCCGTGGGAAAATCTAGTCATGGAGAACACCAATGAAGTTCCTCCACCGGAGGACGCCGCGGGCAGTAGCCCGCCCGAACCCGTCGGCCTCACGCCCGAACAGCGCGCAGCAGCCGACACCCAGCTCCGCTTGCTCGATGCGGTGAAAGAGCACGACCGGGCGATCTGTGCGGCGCAGGCCGCGCGGGCGGCCGCGGTCGATGAGATCGTGCGCTGGACCCGGGCGACGGCCGAGACCGGCCGACCCACCACGGCCGCTCGTGGAAGGAAAGGGTACGTGGAGTGGTCGTCGATGACGGCCGCGCACGAGGGACTGGTCGCTGAACTCGCGT
>NZ_JPRS01000047.1 GCF_000738085.1 Cryobacterium sp. MLB-32 | reverse complement strand
GAGCGCGTAGGATTTTTTCTGGTGCCCCCCGGATCAGGCAGCCTTTCAGACTATGGCTCATGAGGGAGCAAGGCAAGGAATTTTTTCATCCGCACGAGCCTGTGATGCGCGTGAACTACTCTGGGTGGCGGGTTCGTGCGCGCCAGCCGGCTCAATGAAAGGACGTTCATGCATCCCATGCTCTTCGGTATCAGCTTTCTCGACTCCGAGTGGCTGATCGGCTGGTTCGGGTCGTTCGTGCTGATCGGTGTGGCCGCCGTCGTGTTCGTCGAGACCGGATTCATCGTCCTGTCGTTCCTGCCCGGTGATTCCCTGCTCTTCACGGTGGGACTGCTCACGGCCACCGGAATTGTGCCGTTCCCCATCTGGATCACGTGCCTGGTCGTGTTCGTCGCCGCGTTTGCCGGCGATCAGCTCGCTTATTACATCGGCCGCAAAGCCGGCCCGGCGGTTTTCGCCCGCGAGCAGAACCGGTTCTTCAATCCGAAGAACGTCGAGCACACCAACGCCTTCTTCGCCAAGCACGGTGGCAAGGCCATCGTCATGGCACGCTTTCTCCCGGTGTTCCGCGCCTTCGTGCCCGTAGCGGCCGGTGTCGGGCGTATGCGCTACCGCTCGTTCGTGGGATTCAACATGCTCGGTGCATTTCTGTGGGGCGTCGGCCTCACCATGATGGGCTTCCTGCTCGGTCAGATCGAATTCGTCGCCCGGTACTCGGAATACTTCATCATCGCCATCGTGCTGATATCCGGTATCCCGATCCTGCGCGAGCTGTACAAGGCAGCGCGTAATGCACGCGCATCACGCGGCCACGCGCCGGTACCGGAAACGACGATTCCCACGGAACTCGTCGATTAGCCCACTCCTCGGCCGCCGGTTCGATCCCTCGCCGGTCGAGGCGCGACGAAGGAGCGATCGAGACCCCGCGAGCCAAGCCTGAGACCCGACCCGGCAACGCAGCGCACCTCACCCGGTCTCGATCGCTCGTGCCTCGCGCCTCGACCAGCGGATGGGCAGCACGCGCGATCGAGACCCCGCGAGCCGAGCGGTGAACGCAGCTCGGCTCGCGCAGGTTTCCGGGCCTAGAAGGCTAGCTCGCGGCGTTGAGACGAGCAGCGGCGAGCCGCTCGGCCGCGACGAGGGTCGTGATGCCCTCGGCGTGCGCGTCCGCGAAAATCTGGGTCACCACATCGGCGATCGCGTCGACCCGGGCCGTGATGCTCGCGAGATCGGCGTTCGGCTCGCTCGCCATGGCCAGGTACACCACCCCGCCGGCGTTCACGACGAAGTCCGGCGCCCAGAGGATGCCGCGGGCGTCGAGCTCCGCCGCACCGGAAGGGTCCTCCAGCTGATTGTTGGCCGCTCCCACGACGCCGAGCACGTTGAGCTCCCCGATCACCGTCGACGTGAGTACGCCGCCCAGACCGCAGGGCACGAACAGGTCGGCCTGGATGCGGTGAGCGCCGGCCACGGGCACCCACTCGGCGCCGAGCCGGTCCGCGAGCTCGCGCTTGTCCGGGTTGATGTCGGTCACCGTGAGGATGGCCCCGGCGGCGGCGAGAGCGACCGCGAGACGGCCCCCCACCTGGCCGAGCCCGGAAATCACGAGGTGACGGCCCGTGACGTCACGGCTGCCGAACAGAGCCTCCAGTGTGGACACAATGCTCGCGTACACGCCCGCGGCCGTCGCGTCGGCAGGTTCTCCCACGCCGCCGCTTGAGGCGGGAAGGCCACAGACGTGGTCGGTGCGCTCCTGCACGATGGCCATCAGCTCGGCGCTCGTGCCGACATCCTCTGCCGTCATGTAGGCGCCGTTCAGGCTCTCGATGGCGTCACCGAGGTCGAGCATGGCGTCACGCTTGTCCTCGTCGCTCAGCACAACACCGAGTGGCAGGTGGATCACGGACTTTCCGCCACCGAGGTTGAGCCCCGCGGCAGCGTTCTTCAGCGTCATCGCCTTGGACAGGCGCAGGGCGTCGGCCACCGCATCCGTCCAGTCGGGGTACTGCCACATGCGCGCCCCGCCGAGGGCCTGCCCGAGCTTGGTGGAGTGCACGGCCACCGTGATCACCAGGCCGGAGCGCACTCCGGTGGTGATGAGCACCCGCTCGTGGGTGAACGGAATTCCGGCAAGCGCGTCCAGCGACGGTGCGGGGTGCGTGAGTGTCATGGGTGTTTCTCCTAGGGGCCGGCCTTGTGGGCGCGTGGTCAGCACGGGGTGCGTGCCGACACAAGACTAACGAAAGGCGCGACGGAGCGAAACCGTCAATTCTGCCGGCGTGCACTATGCACACAGCACCCTCGTCAGATCGACGAGGGTGCTGTGTGTGCAGTTCTGGTGCTTAGTGGAAGAAGTGACGCTCTCCTGTGAAATACATGGTGACGCCGGCCGCGTTGGCCGCCGCGATGACCTCGTCATCGCGCACCGATCCGCCGGGCTGTACGACGGCGGTGACGCCGGCCTCCAGCAGCACCTGCAGGCCATCGGCGAACGGGAAGAACGCGTCAGACGCGGCCACCGAACCCCGGGCACGGTCGCCGGCGCGGTTCACCGCGAGGTGGCAGGAGTCGACACGGTTGACCTGACCCATTCCCACCCCGACGGATGCCCCGGCATGTGCAAGCAGAATAGCGTTCGACTTCACCGAGCGGCAGGCCTTCCACGCGAACTCGAGGTCGGCGCGGGTGGCGGCATCCGCTTCGGGTCCCGCGGCGAGGGTCCAGCCTTCCGAGCTGAAGTCCTCAAAGGTGTCGGTCTGCTGCACAAGCAGGCCGCCGGAGATCTGGCGCAGCTCGAGGGAGGACCGCTCGTAGTCGGCCGGCAGCTCCAGCAGACGGATGTTCTTCTTGCCCATGAGAACAGTGAGGGCCTCGGGCTCAAAGCCAGGAGCCACGAGCACCTCGGTGAAAATCTGGCTGACGGTTTCGGCCATGGCCAGGGTGACCGGGCGGTTGGCGGCGATCACTCCGCCGAAGGCGCTCATCGGGTCGCAGTCGTGCGCGCGGTGGTGCGCCGAGGCGATGGAATCGGGCGTCTTCGCGCCGGCGACGGCGATGCCGCACGGGTTCGAGTGCTTCACGATGGCGACGGCCGGCACGGTGAAGTCGTACGCGGCGCGCACTGCGGCATCCGCGTCGACGTAGTTGTTGTACGACATCTCCTTGCCGTGCAGCTGCGCGGCCTGGGCGATGCCGCGCCCGCCCTCGCCCACGTAGAGGGCCGCGGCCTGGTGCGAATTCTCGCCGTAGCGCAGGATCGCGTCGCGTTCGGCCTCAATGACGATGCCATCGGGGAAGGGCGAGTCGAGGGGCAGGTCGTCGTCGCCCGTCTCGTCGTCTTCCATGAGGTCGCCCTCAAGGATCTCAACGTCTTCTTCCCACTGGTCATAGACGTTCTCGGTGAACCAGGCGGAAACGCTCAGGTCGTAGTCCGCAGTGTGTTCGAACGCGAGGGATGCGAGCTTCTGCCGCAGTTTAAGGGTTGATCCTCCGGCCGCGACGGCCTCGACGATCTCGCCGTAGTTGGCCGGATCGACCACGATTGCCACATTGGCGTGATTCTTGGCGGCGGCGCGCACGAGGGCCGGCCCACCGATGTCGATCTGTTCGATGACGTCCGCCGCTTCGGCACCGGACTCGACCGTCTCGACGAAGGGGTAGAGGTTCACGACGACGAGCTGGAAGGCCTCGATGCCGAGGTCGTTCAGCTGTGCCTCGTGCGACTCGAGACGCAGGTCGGCGAGGATCCCGGCGTGAACGCCCGGGTGCAGGGTCTTCACACGTCCGTCGAGGGACTCGGGGAAGCCGGTGACGGCGGAGACGTCGGTCACCTCGTGGCCGGCCGCGCGGATGGTGGCGGCCGTCGAGCCCGTCGACACGATTTCGACGCCCGACGAGGCAAGGACGCCGGCCAGTTCGAGCAGGCCGCTCTTGTCGCTGACCGAAATGAGGGCCCGCTTGATCGGGATCAGGTCCCGGTTGCGGTAGAGGCTCGCGGCGTGGCTCGCGTGGTTCGTCTGGCCGATATCGGTGTTACCGCTCATGCTGTGGAATGCTCCTTGAGATTGACGTGTCCGTTGGCGATGTCGAGGATCGCCTGCACCAGCAGGCGGCGTTCAACGGTTTTGATGCGGTCATGCAGGGAGGCTTCGGTGTCGTCGGGGGTAACCGCGACCCGTTCCTGCGAAATGATCGGTCCGTCGTCGACACCGTTGTCAACCACAATGATGCTCGCGCCGGTCTGGGTGACGCCGGCGGCGAGCGCGTCGCGCACGCCGTGCGCTCCGGGGAATTCGGGCAGGTAGGCCGGATGCGTGTTGATCAGATTCGGGGAGAGCGCGGCCACCACCCGGGGCGGCAACAGGCGCATGAGCCCGCTGAGCACGACGAGGTCGGGCTGCCACTGCCCGATCTGGGCCAGGAGCTCGTCGCCCCAGGCCGCGCGGTCGGGAAACGACGTGAACGGCACGGAAAAGGTGGGGATACCGAATTCTTCGCCGAGGGCCAGGCCGTCGGCGTCGCGGTCGGCACCGATGGCCACGACGCGAGCAGGATATTCGGCGTCCTCTGACGCCTCAAGCAGGGAACGCAGGTTGGATCCCCCGCCGGAAATCAATACGACCAATGACAGCACGAGGTAAATCTTACCGTCGGGGAGTGCGGTCCCGGGCATCCGGCTGCACCGGCATCCGCTCCCCCACGCCAGTCCGCCCGTGCCGCTGCCAAGTCCGGCTACCGCCACAGCGGGCACGCGGACCGCGAGCGGTCAGCGCCGAGTCAGCGTCGGGCGGGCTTGACCTTGGCGCGAGGGCGCGGAACGCGCACCCGCGGTACCCGCACCTTCGCTCCCACGAGCATTCCGATGGCGGCTGCCACGCCGATCTCGGCGGCGGCCAGCGCCCCGACGAGCAGCGGATTCGGTCCCACGTCTGACAGTCGCCCCGGTCCGATCGATCCGGCCGACCACCAGGAGAGCAACCCGAGGATCAGACCGGCGACCACGCCCATGCCTACGCCACTCAGGGCATGCTGCAGGGCACTGCGCTCGGGAACCCCTGGCCGGTCGAGCAGTTGACGAACAATGACGGCGGCGATGAACCCGATCAGAATGGGAACGAGCAGGCCCAGGAATCCCCACGCGGGGGCGCCCTGTGGGAGAACACCGAGAATGGGCAGTCCGGGAATCGGACCGAGCATGGCCCCCGCCGGCGACACGTTCGAGCCCACGCCCACGGCGATACCCGGACCGATGAACCAGGCCATTGTCCAGATCACCAGGTTGGGGATGAAAGCGAGCTGCGCGAAGGTAATCGTGGCACCGCCGACGATACCCGCCTGGATCGCCTCGTAGAGCCCAATGATCGTGGCGTAGTTCGCCACAATCAGCACAAAGAATGCGACGGCCGAGACGGCCATGATCGCGGCGCTGGCTGCCGCACCGCCGCGCAGGGAACCTGTAATGACGGTGCGAGTGGTCTGCTGCAGGCCACGGTAGCGGTCACGGATGCCCCGGCTCACCGGGTCGAGCCGCTCGCCCGGGTTCTCGCGACCCGAATTGTGACGGAGCACGAGATCGTGGCGCAACTTCGCACGCTCGGCGCCGAACAGCACCCCCGCGCCGTAGATGACAGTGGGCACGAGAGCACCCTGCAGAACGACCGGGGTCACGCTCTCGCTTAGAGCCGAAAACGTCGCGAGTGTGGCCATCAGCCCGTACACGGCGACGGCCGCGACCACGCCCACCCAGCGGTGCGGAGTCTCGGCCGCGCGACGACCGGTGAGTGCGCCCAGGAGCGCGGTGACGACGGCGAAACCAAGGGGCGCGAGGGTGACCGCGAACGGCGCATCCGCTCCGGGCAGGCCCAATGCGGCTGAGACGTCCGTGCCGAGCTGCACGCTGAGGTCGACCCCATTTCCGAGCAGCCACACGTCGACCGCGGCACGCCAGAACACGAACCACTCGATGGAGAGTCCGAAGTGCGCCGCCCACAGCACGGTCAGCGGCACGAGCGCAATGCCGATGCCGATGGCGACGACAAGCAGCGCCTCGAGGGCGGCGAGTAGGGCTGTCGTTGTGCGGTTCATCCGGTCTTCGAGCCTACCCGGCCTCCCGGCGGTCTTCCGGCACCTTTCGCGGCGATCTGCGCCCACATGACGATGTTAAACACGAAGGGCCCGTCGCAAGCGACGGGCCCTTCGAACGGAATTGTTACAGCGCAGCGACCTTCAGCTCGGCCAGTGCGGCACGAAGCAGGGTTGCAGCCTCGCTCGGCGTCTTGCCGACCTTGACTCCGGCGGCCTCGAGGGCCTCCTTCTTGCCCTGTGCGGTTCCGGCTCCGTCGGAGACGATGGCGCCGGCGTGGCCCATGGTCTTACCTTCGGGAGCAGTGAAACCGGCGACGTAGCCGATGACCGGCTTCGTGACGTGAGCCTTGATGTACTCGGCGGCTTTCTCCTCGGCGTCTCCGCCGATTTCGCCGATCATGACGATCGCGAGGGTGTCGGGGTCGGCCTCGAACGCCTCGAGGGCGTCGATGTGGGTGGTGCCGATGATCGGGTCGCCACCGATGCCGATCGCGGTGGAGAAGCCCAGGTCGCGCAGTTCGTACATCATCTGGTAGGTCAGGGTGCCGGACTTCGAGACGAGGCCGACCGGTCCCTTCACGGTGATGTTCGCGGGCGTGATGCCCACGAGCGCCTCACCGGGGGTGATGATGCCGGGGCAGTTCGGCCCGATGATGCGGGTCTTGTTGCCCTTGGCCTTGGCATACGCCCAGAACTCGGCAGAGTCCTGCACGGGCACGCCTTCGGTGATGATGACGAGAAGGGGGATCTCGGCGTCGATCGCTTCGATGACGGCGTCCTTGGTGAACACCGGCGGGACGAACACGATGGAGACGTCGGCGCCGGTCGTGGCGACAGCCTCGGCGACCGTTCCGAACACGGGCAGTTCGACGTCACCGTGCACAACGGTGGTGCCCGCCTTGCGCGCGTTCACGCCACCGACGACCTGGGTACCGGCCTTGAGCATGAGGGCGGTGTGCTTGGTGCCCTCACCTCCGGTGATGCCCTGAACGATGACCTTGGAGTCCTTGTTGAGGAAAATAGACATTCGTTGGCTCCTTAGTGAGTCAGTTGGCGGCGTGGGCGAGTTCGGCGGCCTTGGCGGCGCCCTCGTCCATCGTGGCGGCCAGGGTGACGAGCGGGTGGTTGGCCTCGGCCAGAATGCGACGGCCCTCGTCAACGTTGTTGCCGTCGAGGCGAACCACGAGCGGCTTGTTGGCAGACGTGCCGAGCTCGGCAAGCGCGCCCACGATGCCCTTCGCAACGGCGTCGCACGCGGTGATGCCGCCGAACACGTTCACGAAGACCGACTTGACCTGCGGGTCACCCAGGATGACGTCGAGGCCGGCAGCCATGACCTCAGCGGATGCTCCGCCTCCGATGTCGAGGAAGTTGGCCGGCTTGACGCTGCCGAAGTTTTCGCCGGCATAGGCGACAACGTCGAGCGTCGACATGACCAGGCCTGCACCGTTTCCGATGATGCCCACTTCACCGTCGAGCTTGACGTAGTTGAGTCCGGCGAGCTTGGCCTTGGCCTCGAGCGGGTCAGCGGCGGCCGCGTCTTCGAGAAGCGCGTGGTTCGGGTGACGGAACTCGGCGTTCTCGTCGATCGTGACCTTGCCGTCGAGGGCGATGATGTCGCCCTCTTCGGTGAGGACGAGGGGGTTGACCTCAACCAGGGTCGCGTCTTCGCCCTTGAATACGTTGTAGAGCTTGACGAAGACCGGAGCGACCTTGTCGACGAGTTCGGCGGGGAACTTCGCGTCGATGGCGATCTGCGTCGCGACGGCCAGGGTGATGCCGACGGCAGGGTCGACGGCCGTGTAGGCCAGAGCCTCGGGCTTCTCGACCGCGAGAACCTCGATCTCCACGCCACCTTCGTAGCTCGCGAGCGACAGGTAGGACCGGTTGGACCGGTCCAGCAGCACGGAGAAGTAGAACTCCTGCTTGATGCGGGCTCCGCCGGCCACCATGACGCGGTGGACGGTGTGGCCCTTGATGTCGAGACCCAGGATGTCGCGGCCAGCGGCCTCGGCATCGTCCGGAGTCTTGGCAACCTTGACGCCGCCGGCCTTGCCGCGGCCGCCGACCTTGACCTGGGCCTTGACGACGACAACACCGCCCAGTTTCTCGGCTGCTGCACGCACTTCGGCGGGGGTGTCCGCAATGATGCCCGGCAGAACCGGCACACCGTATCCCTCAAAGAGGTCTCTGGCTTGGTATTCGTAAAGATCCACGCTGCTCTTCCAATCCGCGTCTCAGCTCACACGCTGGTTTTGAGGTTGTTGGTGACAGCAGCCGTGTCGTAAATTAGCTCGACATCAAGACATACCGACCATCTGAAACTCTATCTCTTCTCGCAGCGCGCAGGGGCCACGTCTTAAGGCTAGCCACACCTTGCTGGATAACACCGGCCGGGAGTGATTATCTATCACTATGACTGAAACCGTTCAATCCGTAGAGCCCCACTCCGGCGGTCTCGCCGCCCGTCTCAACTGGTTGCGCGCCGGTGTTCTCGGCGCGAATGACGGCATCGTGTCCGTCGCCGCCCTCGTGGTCGGCGTCGCCGCCGCCACGACCGATTCCGCCGTGATTCTCATCGCCGGTGTGGCCAGCCTTGTCGCGGGAGCCGTCTCCATGGCTCTGGGCGAATACGTGTCCGTGAGCAGCCAGCGTGACTCCGAACACGCCCTCATCGCGAAAGAGATGTGGGAGCTCGAAAACGAACCGGAAGAGGAACTCGCCGAACTCGCCGGTTTCTATGAGAGCAAGGGCCTCTCCACCCAGACGGCCAAGCAGGTTGCGGTCGAGCTCACCAAGCACGATGCCCTGGCCGCGCACCTTGAGGTGGAACTGCACATCGACGCGGAAGACGTCTCCAACCCGTGGCATGCCGCCTTCGCCTCGGCGATCGCCTTCACCGTGGGTGCGGCACTGCCGCTTCTCGCTGTGCTCCTGCCGCCGGCCGAATGGCGTATCGCCGCCGTGGTCATCGCGGTTCTCATCGCCCTGGTGATCACCGGCTGGCTCAGCGCTTACCTTGGCGGAAGCTCCAAGATCCGGGCGATCACCCGCATCGTCATCGGTGGCTTGCTCGCCCTCGCCGCGACCTATTTCATTGGCGCCCTGATCGGCGGCGCCGTCTAGCTAGGCTGGGATCATGACAGCCGACAAATCCCGCGTCGCCGCACTCACCGGGGCCGCAGCGCTCGACGCCGCCTGCGCCTCATCTTCGTGCTGATCGGTCGGGCCAGCCACGGCGAAGGCCTGCTCGGCACCCTGAACACCTGGTGGCCCTTTCTGGGTGGCCTCCTCATCGGCTGGCTCGTCATGCGCGCCTGGCGCAGCCCGCAGCGCATCGTATGGACGGGCATCGGGATTTGGCTAGCGACTGTCGTGGGCGGTCTGCTGCTGCGCGTCGTGAGCGGCCAGGGTGTGCAGCTCAGCTTCGCCATCGTGACCACGATCACCCTCGGCGTCTTCCTCATCGGCTGGCGAGGTCTGGCTTTGCTCGTGGGCCGGTTGAGCGCGCCGAACAGCCAGGCCTGACGATCGGTCGAGGCTAGGCCAGCACCTTCACCGCGGCGTTCCAGTTGAACGACTCGTGGGCCGGGTTGAGCTGCAGCGTGCTGATGTCGTCATTTCGCCCAGGTCGTTTCTCAATATGAGTTGAAACAACAACTGAAACCTCGTCCATTTTTATTGAAGCATCAAGTTAAATGCTAGAATTTCGGCATGCCCGATCCCTCCGCACCCCGCTGGCTCACCGACGATGAACGTGCCGCCTGGCTGCGTTTGATGGCCGTGACCATGCTTCTGCCCAGCAGGCTCGAGACCGAGCTCAAGCGGGATACCGGCCTCAGTCACTTCGAGTATTACGTGCTCGCGATGATCTCTGAGAGCCCGAACCGGTCGCTCGCACTGACCGAGGTCGCCTCGCGCGTGAACGCGTCCCTGTCACGGCTCTCGCACGTGATCGGCCGGCTGGAGGACCAGGGATTGCTGCGGCGCAGCCCGTCGCCGACCGACGCACGCGCCTCGCTGGCCACCCTGACCGACGACGGCTGGGCTAAGGTCGTGGCGAGCGCTCCCGGGCACGTCGAGGAGGTTCGCACCCTGGTCTTCGATCCGCTCTCCCCGGCACAGGTGGCGCAGCTCAGCGAAATCTGCGGCGCGCTACTGGGAACTCTCGACCCGGAGCACCGGCTCCTGGGACTCGGAGCTCAGGATGTCAGCGCGGCGAAACCGACTCAGTAGTCGTCCGGCTCAGCACTCGAACGGCTCAGCACTCGTCCGGCTCAGTAGTCGAACGGCCCAGCACTCGTCAGGCTCAGTAGTCGTCAGGCTCAGTAGTCGTCAGGCTCGACGTCCAGCTCGACCTCACGCTCGTCGGCGTCAGAACCCGCATTTTCGATCGCCTCAAGGTCGAAGTCAAGGTCGTCGACCGCGGAGCCGATCTCCTGCACCATACGGTCTTCATCGGTCCAGAATTCGTCGTCGGGATCGCTCATGGTTGCACCCTCCTCAGGCCTGTCTCTGGCTCCGGCTTGACTCCGGCTCGTCTCTGGCTACGGTCTCTACGCGCGCCAAAGTACACCGCCCCATCGGTACATACAAGGGGGCGTTCGGTGCCGTGAGAAGTCAGTTCGATGGCTGCCGAAGCCCCGGGGTCGCGCGCAGCCGGCCGTCCCGCAGCACGGCCAGAACCTCGATGGGATGCGCGGCGGTGCTCTCGTTGAGAGTGAATTCTCCCCCGGCCACGATGGCGGTCGCGAGCACGTCGGCGGTCACGATATCGGCGGCGAAGACACTCACTTGACGGAACGGAGACGGCTCTGCACCGGGCGTCCAAATGTGCTCGCCGCGCTCCGCGCTCCCCGACGTCGCCACCGCTCGGAGTGCCCCGATCATGGGCACGGTGGCCAACACATCGTGCCGATCATGGGGATCCACGATCGACGTGACCCAACCCTCATCCGCCGACGGCACGCCGCACACGAGGATGTCGCCACCCGCATTGATGGACCAGGCCTCGAACCCCCGAGATGACAGTGCGGCGCCGGCCTCATCGATGGCGAGGGCCTTGACGACTCCCGACAGGTCAATGACACCGTCCGCTCGGTGCGGAGTGAACACCCCGCCGGTACGGTCCCGCCACTCCAGCGCCAGCGCGTAGCAGGTGCGCAGTTCCTCGCTCGCCTCAGTCAGCCGGATGCGCCCGCTCGCCACCAGACTGATCTCCGAATCAGGCGAATACAGGCTGAAGCGCCCATTCCACCGCCCGAAGACCTGCTCGGCGATCGAGCGCGCCTCACGTCGGGTCGCGGCATCGGTGACGGTGTCGGCTAGCCGCAGGCTGACCACGGTGCCCATCGTCTCGAACGTGACCGCGGTCAGGTCAGAACTTGGCAGCATCAAGGGCGGCCTGGAGCGAGGTGAGATAACCGTAGGTTGTGTAAGTCGCGCCGCCCACGTTCTGCACCCGCGCGGACTGGGCCGTCAAAACCTCGGAACGAAGAATGGGGGCGGCCTGGTTGCTGATTGCCACCGACCGTCCGCCCCTCGTCGTCAGCTGGAGCGGGGTGACCTCGGTGATCGCGCCGTTGGCGATCGTGACCGATACCTGCACATTGCCGAACTGGGTCTGCACGACCGACCCGGTGAAGGTGCCCGACGGGGCTGCGGATGCCGCGGCCGCCGCACTCGCCGCCGCCTGAGCATCCGCCGCCGCCTGGGCGGCAGCCGCCGAGGTCGCTGCGGAGGCGGCCGTGCCTGACGACGACGCACCGGACGAGGCTGCGCCCGCCGACGATGTCGTGGACGCGGAGGTGGTCGGCACCGGAGCGGCTCCCGTGACAACGGTGCCGGACGCGGCCGACGTGGAGACGGCCAGGTTCTGATTCGCGTCGAAGGCGGAAGAGCCCAGCTGCCAACCGATGCCCAGCACCGAGAGGGAGGCCACTCCGGCCGCGAACACTGCGCGTACTCTCACCAGTCAAACCTTTCGTAGTGAACCTGTCGGGCGGGCAGCCCAGCGGCGCGTGCGTCACGAACCACCGCGTCCGTCCAGGCTCGGGGTCCGCACACATACACGTCGGCCGCACGCACCCAGGGCACGATCTTGCGGATGGTGATGCCGGCTCGATAGGCGTCGACCGGCAGCCAGCTGTCGACCCCGGGCGGTCGCTTGCCGGCGATGATGCGCAGCTCCGCGCCGCGGACGCGGCACAGTTCCGCGACCTCCTCGGCGAGGTAGCTGTCCCCGACCGAGTGGGAACGGAGGATAACCGTCGCCTGACCCGGCGCGAAGACGGCCGTTTCCAGCAGGGACCGAATGGGGGCTACGCCGATGCCGGCCGCGATGAGCACGATCCCCGGCGCCGTCCTGGCCCGGTCGGTGAAGATACCGTAGGGGCCTTCGAAGCTCACCCGGGTGCCGTGGCTGAGACCGGTGAGGGTGGAGGAGGCGTCACCAAGAGCGCGCACCGTGATGCGCAGCGTCGATTCGGTGGGCGCGGCCGAGAGCGAGAACGGATGCGACTGCCACCACACGCCCCTGGCCCAGAAGCGCCAGACGAAGAACTGACCGGACGTGGCCTTCAACGTGTCGAGGTGGCGGCCGGAGATCCGAATCGATGCGACCCCGGGCGCGACGCGTTCCACGTTTTCGACGATGAGCCCATGACGCAGTGACCGCACGACCGGGAGCACGAAGCGGAAGAGCACGATCGATCCGGCGACAGCGACGTAGAGGGCCAGCCAGTAGTAGCGGGCAATGGTGCCCTCGCTGAGCAGATTGCCGACGCTCAACTGGTGCGGGATCGCGACGAGCACCGCGAGATAAGCCAGCAGGTGTACGGCATGCCAGGCCTCGTAGCGGAACTTGCGACGCACCACAACGATGCTCGAGACGACCACGACGATCAGCACGCCCAGCCCGATGAAGGCGAGGGGCATATCCGGAAGGGTCGTGAGCATGCTCCACGTTTCGGCAAAGACGTTCACGTTCTCGGCCGCCGCGTAACCGCCGATCAGCAGCACCGCGTGACCGATCAGCAGGTACAGCGCGGGCTTGCCCATCTGCTGGTGCACGGCCATTGCCCGGTCGTGGCCGAATGCCCGGTCGACGGGGGGAAGCCGCGCCGCGAGCACAAGCATGAGCAGCAGCAGGTCGGTTCCGACGAGCCCCGCGAGGATGCCTGAGGAGGTCAGCGCATCCGCCAGGGTGCCGAAACGGGCCGCTCCCCCATCGGCGAGGAAGATCGCGATCACAACGGCGACCGAGGTGACGCAGATCACCTGCAGGCTGTCGGCCAGGCGCATCCGTCGCTTGTAGGCCTCGGGCACCGGGTGTCGCCCGTTCACCGTGGAGGGCCGCGTAAAGCCAGCTCGGGTTGCGCGTGTGTCGGAGGTCATAGGGAGATCATGACCAGAAAGCCAAGCGAACTGCTATCGACAAGCTGTGAACAACCTGTGCGCCGGCAATGCTGTCGTTAGGAGGTGCCGATCCCGGACGAGGCGGGGCGCAGACGGCTGGTTCGGCGACGCAGCACGGCCTGCGCGAGCAGCACGATGGCAAGAGCCACGCTGCCGCCGAGTGTCGTCTCCACGACCCGGTCGATGAGCAGCGATTGCACGGGTACCGGGCTTGTGAGGTGCACCACGGTGAGCGCGAGTGGCGTCACGAACAACAGGGCCGCGCCGTAGTGGCGGCCGATCAGCAGTTCGGCACCGAACTGACAGGCCGCGATCACCAGAATCAGAATCACCACCGACGGGCCGGGCAGCAGCACGAGCCCCGCAATCACGACACCGACCGCGGTGCCGATGATGCGATGAAAGGCGCGCGACACCGAGTGCGCGGCGCGCGGGGGCGGCAGAACCGCAATAACGCTGACCACCGCCCAATACGGATGCCCGATGCCGACGAGCATGGCCAGGCCGCCGGCCAGCAGCGCGCCCACCACGTTCTGCGCGATGGACAGCCACACCTGGGGGTCGCGCCACGCGCGCGGATGCACCACGGCACCACGCAGCAGGTTCTTGAACATGCTGTCGGAGCGTTCTCCGGCGAGACGGCGCAGGAGCCAGCCCGACATACTGAGCAACCAGGCGAAGGCTGCGGCGGCCACGGCCACGAGCAGTCGCACCCAGAATTCGTCCCCGGGAGTGGGCACCTGGGCAACCACGGCGTAACCGAACACGAAGAAGATGGGCGTGGCCGGGAACAGGCCGGCCGTCGAGGCCACCAGAATGCCGAGGGTGATCACGACGACGAGTCCGAGAGCGAGAATGAGCAGGGAGGCCTGTGACACGGCGAGCACGAGACCACCGGCAATGATGACGAGCATGAGAAGCCCGGCAACGGTGACCGTGCGCACCCGAATTCGATACGGCTCGTTGCGGCCGAACAGGCTCGTCATGGCACCGAAGGCCGCGTAGGCTGCCCAGTCGAGATGACCCGTGAGCAGCAGCACGACGAGCGGGAGCGCCACCGAGACGGCGGCCCGCGTGGCCACCTCGAACTGGAAGGCTCGCAGGGAGAACGCCCACTGATTCAGCGACTCCGGCGCGCTGCGGCGGGCGTCCACCCCGCCGTCCACCGCGCCGTCAGACCGGCCCGCGTGGCCCGGCTCGATCGGATGCACTAGATCTTCTCGATGGGCGCGATCTTGATCAGCAGCTTCTTTGCCCCCGAGGTGTCGAACTGCACATGGGCGATGCGCTTGGTGCCCTCACCGGTGACCTGATTCACGCGGCCTTCACCGAAATCGTGGTGACGGATGCGATCGCCCGCGGCGAGCTCGAGACTGCCGTTGTCGCGCACGGTGCCGGTGATCTTGTTTGCCCACTCGGTCTTCGGCTTGGGCGGGGCAGGCGGCAGTCCGGCCTGCTCCTTGCTACGCCCGTTGAATCCCCCACCGAAGCCGTCGCGGCGGGCGTTCAGGGCTCGCGGCTGCGTGCCTCCGCGCGAGTTTGCCGTTCCCGGCGACTGTTTCCAGTCGATGAGCTCGGCCGGGATCTCCTGCAGGTAACGGCTGGGCATGGCCACATTGATGTCGCCGAACTGGGCTCGAGTCATCGCCAACGAAAGGTACAGGCGCTTTCGGGCACGGGTGATGCCCACGTAGAAGAGCCGGCGTTCCTCGGCAGGGCCACCGGGTTCGTTGGCCGACATCTGGTGCGGCAGCAGGCCTTCTTCAACTCCCGTGAGGAACACGGCGTCGTACTCCAGGCCCTTCGCGGTGTGCAGCGTCATGAGAGACACCGTTCCGGAGGCGTCATCGAGGTCGTCCGCGGCCGCGACGAGCGACACCTGGGTGAGGAAGTCGACGAGCCCGCCGTCGGGGTTCTCCTTGTTGAAGTCTTTTGTCTGGGCGACGAGCTCCTCGATGTTCTCGGCGCGAGCCTCGTCTTGTGGGTCGCGACTGCCCCGCAACACCGAGAGCAGTCCGCTGCCGTCGAGCAGGAAGGTGAGCACTTCGGACACGTTGGCCGGTCCGGCGGGTGCCTCCGGGTCGAGCAGGAGCGCTGCGGAGTCGAGCAGTTCGGCGAGCTTCAGGATGGCGCCGGTGACCTTGGGGCCGAGGCCGAGAGCACTCGATTCGCGCATGGCCTGACGGAACGTGAGTCCGTTGTCGTCGGCGAAGCTCGACAGTGCGGTTTCGGTCGCGGGGCCGATGCCACGCTTCGGGGTATTCAGGATGCGGCGAAGCGCGAGCTCGTCGACCGGGTTCGCGACCGAGATCAGGTAGGCCAGGGCATCTTTGATTTCGGCACGTTCGTAGAACTTGGTGCCGCCCACCACGCGGTAGGGCGTGGCGGACCGCACCAGGATCTCTTCGAGTGCACGGGTCTGCGCATTGGTACGGTAGAACACGGCCATGTCGCGGTAGGCCATGCCCGCGGAGTGCAGAGCCTCGATCTCGTCGGAGACGAACTGCGCCTCGTCGTGACCGGAATACGCGGTGTAGCCCGTGATCTTCTCACCGTCGCCGCCGGCGCTCCACAGCTTCTTCTCCTTGCGGTCGAAGTTGTGCCCGATCACGGCGTTCGCGGCGCTCAGGATGTTCTGGGTGGACCGATAGTTCTGCTCGAGCAGGATGACCTTGGCGCCCGGGAAATCCTGTTCGAAACCGCTGATATTGCGGGTGTCGGCGCCGCGGAAGGCATAGATCGACTGGTCGGAATCCCCCACCACGGTGAGCGAGGCGCCGGGGATGGCACCGGTGGCGTCGCGCAGACCGCGCACGTGCACCCCGTCGGCGTCCATCTCCTCGGCGAGGTCGTTCGAGACCGGGCGGGTGAGCTCGCGGATCAGGGCGTACTGGGCGTGGTTGGTGTCCTGGTATTCGTCGACCAGCAGGTGTCGGAATCGTCGCCGATACAACGCGGCCACCTTCGGAAAGGCCCGAAACAGGTAGACGGTCTCACCGATGAGGTCGTCGAAGTCGAGAGCGCTCGCGGCACGCAGCCGACTGGTGTACTGCCGGAAAATCTCGACGAACATGACTTCTTGCGGGTCGCTCATGTTGGCGTTGCGGGCGTAGGAGTCGGCATCCGCCAACTCGTTCTTGTACTTGGAGATCTTCGCCGACGCGTTGCCCGGCGTGAAACCGAGGGTGTCGGCGTTGAGCGACTTGATGATGCGCTTGAGGGTGACCTTGCTGTCGGCCGAGTCATAAATGCTGAAGGTCTTCGAGAGGCCCACGCTCTCCGCCTCGCGGCGCAGAATGCGCACACAGGAGGAGTGGAAGGTGGAGATCCACATGCCCTCGGAACCCTGACCGAGGATGGCCTGCACGCGCTCGCGCATCTCGGCCGCGGCCTTGTTGGTAAATGTGATCGCGAGGATCTGACTGGGCCAGGCATCGCGCGTTTCGAGCAGGCTGGCCACCCGGCGGGTCAGCACGCTGGTCTTGCCCGATCCGGCGCCGGCGATGATGAGCAACGCCTGGCCGCGGTACTCGACGGCCTCCCGCTGCTCGGGATTGAGCCCGTCGAGAAGCGGGCTCTGCCGCCCCGAGTCGCCGGCGGCGCCGTGCAGGCCGACCGGGTGGCCGGAACCATCCACGATGATCGGCGTGGACGAAGGTACGGGGCTGGAAGGCGTCGTCATATGACTACCAATTCTAGGCGATGCCCCTGACACGGCCGCGGATGGTCAGGATGCCCGAGCAGCGCGCACGTGCACCGCGAGATCGGGGTGGTCCGCGAAAACCCCGTCGATGCCGCTCGCGAAGATCGTGCTGAACTCCTGTTGCCAGTTGCCCCAGTCGCTTTTACGCGCTCCGCGCTGGTAACTCGGGGCCAGGAACCGGTTTTCCGGACGCAGGGTCCAGCAGTACGCCTGAAGGCCGGCGGCGTGCGCCTCGGCAACGAGAGAGGTGAAGCCCGTGTCGCCGGCTGGTCGTGCCGGGTCAAGGATGCGCGACTTGTGCACGCTCACCCCATCGACCTGGTCGGCGAGCTCGGCGAGTCCGGCCTCCGTCAGGTAATCGGAGTAGTGCCGGGCGCCATCGCCGTGCCGCGCACGCTCGTCGTGCGGCTGGCCCGTGTCTTCGAGCAGGAAGATTCGGGTGCCGCGGATGCCTCGCTCGCGCAGCTGGCCCAGCACGCCGAGTTCGAAGCTTTCCACCGTGAGCCGATCGGTGTTCCACCCGGCGGCGGCGACCTCGGCGGCGAACAGTTCGTCGAGCGGCAGGCCGATCGACGCGAAATAAGTGGCGTGCTTGATCTCCGCGACCAGCCCCAAGGCCCGCGAGCTCGTTTCCGCGGCGTCGTCGACGAGGTCGAGGAGGTCCCGCAGGCGCAGGATCGGGTGCTCTCCGTCAAAACTCGCGTTGGGCTGGCGAGTCTTCGGCATGCGTTCTTTGGCGCGCAGGGTGGCGAGTTCGGCCCAGGTGAAGTCCTCGGTGAACCATCCGGTGAGCACGACGCCGTCGATCAGTTTGCGGGTGCGGCGACCCACGAAATCGGGCCGCGAGGCGACATCCGTTGTGCCCGAAATCTCGTTCTCGTGCCGCACGACGAGGACGCCGTCTCGGGTAGCCACGACATCGGGCTCGACGGCATCGGCACCGAGCGCGAATGCCAGGTCGAAGGCCGAGCGGGTGTGTTCCGGACGGTAGCCGCTGGCCCCGCGATGACCGATCACGATCGTGTGCATGTACCAAGGCTATCCGCAGCCTGCGAGAATCATTCCTGTGACGACGCTGAGTGAACCCTTTGATGTACTGCCCTATCGGTGGGGACGCCCGCGCGCGCGATCCGTCGCCGGACTTACGGTCATCGCGCTGGGCGTTGCCGCCACAAGCCTGTCGAGCACGTACAGCCTGTGGTTTCTGGCCATCGGCCCTGCCGTCCAGGCCATCGGCTGGCTCCTGCTGCCCGGGGCTCTCTGGCGCCGGGTCATCGTGCTCTTTCCGTGCCTGCTGGCCGGCGTCATCCTGTTGGGCGGGGTCGATTTCATGGGGGCCTTCGCCCTACTGCTCGGCGGCTGGCTCGTGGTGCGGCATCGGCCCGCGCTCACCTATCTCACCGTGTTGGCACCCATCGCGGCCAGTATCGGGATCAAGGTCTGGTTACAGGACTACGGCCAGAATATGCTGGCACTGGTCATCGGCACCCTGGCCACCGTCGCGGGCGCCTGGCTCGCCGTCTGGATGCACGCGCAACTCCATGCATGGCGCCGGGCCCGGCTGCTCTCGCTGCAAAGCAGCTGATCCCCAGCACATTCCATGCCGGGCTCGGATAGGTTGGAAGGACTGCACCCTATTGGGGCGGTCCCACGCACCACAGCTGATTGTGAGTTCTGAACCCATGGCTTCCTCCAACCCCGCTTTCTCCCGCAACGCCGCTTTCGGCGCTCCGGGCGCATTGGCGTCGTCGAAGGCTCTTTCCGATAGTGACCTGCAGACGATGTACGACCAGCCTTCGGCCGGCTCGCAGGATACCGGCCGTATGTCGTATGAAGACACCATACGCAAGACCAGCATTGCATTCGCGATCCTGCTCGTGGCGGCCGCTGTCGGCTGGTTCGTTCCCCAGCTGACGATCCCGGCCGCCATTGCCGGATTCGTGCTCGGCCTCGTCAACACGTTCAAGAAGGAGCCGTCGCCGGGTTTGATCCTCGCGTTTGCTGCCGTCCAGGGGCTCTTTGTGGGTGGCATCTCCAACTACTTCGAGAGCATTTGGCCCGGTCTCGTCACGCAGGCTGTCCTCGCCACCTTCGTGGTCGTCGGCGTGACGCTGGCCCTGTTCCGCAGCGGCAAGATTCGCGCCTCCAAGAAGGCCACCAAGATCTTCACGATCGCCATGGTCGGCTATGGAGTGTTCTCGCTGATCAACTTCGGCCTGATGATCTTCGGTGGCGTTGACGGTGCCTTCGGCCTGCGGAGCGGATGGCTCGGCGTCGCCATCGGCCTGCTCGCTGTGGTCATGGCCGCGTACTCCCTCGTGCTCGACTTCGACTTCATCCAGAAGGGCGTCAACAACGGCGCTCCCAGCAAGTACGGCTGGTCGGCTGCCTTTGGCATCGTCCTGACCGTCGTGTGGCTCTACATCGAGCTGCTGCGCATCTTCGCCATCCTCCGCGGCGAATAGCACCACAAGAGAAGCGGGGCCGGTCCACCTGGACCGGCCCCGCTTTTGTGTCTCTGCCTAGTCGATCAGGACAATACGTCCTTCACGAGTGACTCGTTCTCGCTCTTGGACAGCGCCGAACCGAGGTAGCCGACCAGCAAGAGAACGAACGGTATGCACACCAGCACCCAGCCGATCGGGCTCAAGCCCCACGGTGTCACTGTCGGGTCCACGCCGTCGGCGACCGTGCCGGCCAGCAGCCCGAAGCGGCTCATCAGCAGGTACTCGCCCAGAACCAGCCCGATGGTGGCGAGTATCGGGGCGATGACGGTCTGGAACAGATTCTCCGAGCCGGGATTGCGGCGGAAGAACACGATGACGGCAATGCACACCAGAATCTCGATCAGCACGATCGCGACCACGGCAAGCCCGCTGAACCAGTAGAAGAGGTTCAGCACCGGGTCAAGCTGGAAGAGCGCGAAGGTGATGATGACCACACCGGTGAAGGCCGAGGTCACGAGGGACGCCGTGCTCGGGGCGCCTCGCTTGTTGACGCGGCTGAGCGGTCGGGGCAGTGCGCCGCCGCGACCGAGAGCGAACAGGTAGCGACCGGCGGCGTTCTGGAAGGCCAGCAGGCCGGCGAAGAGGCTCGATAGCACCAGGATGCTCATGCCGGTCGCCATCCACGGCCCGACGTACTGGGTGGCGAGGGCAAAGAGCACGGCGGCCGGATCGGCGAGCGGCACGCCGTCGAGGGTCGAGAGCTCCACGGTCTTCTCGACCACCGTGGAGGCCCCGAGCCCGGTGACCATCGCGAAGGCGGTAACCGCGAACAGCACCGTGATCACGCCGACGGCGAGATAGGTCGCCCGTGGCACGACGGTCTTCGGGTCCTTGGATTCCTCGCCGTAGATCGCGGTGGCTTCGAAGCCGATGAACGAGGCGAACGCGAAGGCGAACGCGATGCCGGCCGACCCCGTGAGCCCTCCGGCGATGATTGCTCCAGGGCTGAACGATGCAGCGAGGTTGAGTCCCTCGGGCCCTCCGTCCACCAGGATAGCGACGGCGGTGACGAGCAGGGCGGTGAGTTCGAGCAACATCAGCAGCCCGAGCACCTTGGCCCCGACATCCACGCTCAGCAGCGAGAGCAGGGTGACGACGACCCAGGCCAGAAGCGTCCATGCCCACCAGGCAGCAGCCCCACCTGCGCGGCGAGCAGCCCGCCGAAGAAGCCGTAGATGGCCAGCTGAATGGCCAGGTAGGCGAGAATCGACACGAAGGCCGACGCGCTGCCGAGGTGTTTGCCCAGCCCCCGGCCGATGTAGGCGAAGAAGGCGCCGGCGTTCGTGACCCGCTGGCTCATGGCGGCGTAGCCCACGCTGAACAGCAAGAGGGTCAGCCCGACGGCGAGATAGGCGCCCGGTGCCCCGGCGCCGTTTCCGAGCACGATTGCCACCGGAACGGCACCGGTCATGCCCACCAGCGGGGCGGCTGCGGCGACCACGAAGAAGACGATGCCAATGACGCCCAGGCGCCCCGTGCGCAGCGAGGTCGAGGCTTCCGCCTGTGGCGTGGTGGGTGTGGTTGTCATAGATGCTCCTCGTTGAGCGGCTCCCTCACACGGAAGCCAGTGTTACAACACTCGTAGAAAATCCCGGCATGGACTTGGCATTGCGGGAACGAAACTTGACCGACAGCGAAATCTCGGGGGCGAGATGAGGCTGCTACCCGCGGCGGTAGATGGTGGGCGGTTCGCCGAACGCCGCGCGGAAGATGCGACTGAAGTGGGCCGCGTCCAGAAACCCCCAGCGCGCGGCGATCGCGCCGACGGAGCGGTCGGCGAGGATCGGATCCCGCAGGTCACGGCGGCAGCGCTCCAGGCGACGGCCCCGAATCCAGCTCGACACCGTGGTGTCTGCCTCGTGAAATACGCTGTGCAGGTGCCGGGTGGAGATGAAGTGGGCCGCCGCGATGCCGGCCGGCGACAGCTCGGGATCGCCGAGTTCCGCTTCGATGTATTTGCGGATGCCGGCGAGCATGTCCCCGTGGGTGCCCGGTATCGGTTGGCGACGAATGCTCAGCTCGTTCTCGAACATCGTGGCGATGAGGTCGACGGCGTTGTACGCCAGCCGGTGGCCGGTGGAACCGGAGAGGGCGTCGAGGTTCTCCGCCAACTGCTCCATGAACGGGCTGATCATGCGTCCGAGACCGACGTCGCCGGCCATGCGAACGGCGGTGAGCTGGGCCACGGAATCCACCGGGAGATCGAGCACATCGTGCGGGAACATCAGCACGAGCGTGCGAAAATCCTTCTCGAATGCCAGGGTGTACGGCCGGTTCGTGTCATACACCGCGATGTCCCCCGGCCGAAGCGTGGCCTCCCGGTTGTCCTGCACCAGGATGCCGTGACCGGACAACTGCAGGTTGAGCTTGAAGTACTGCCGCTCCGACCGGGCGATCAGGGCCGGTGTGCGCAGCACCTGATGGCCGGTGGCGGTCACCTCCACGATCGACAACTCGTCGAGCACCCGCGCCCGCAGGGTGCCGCTGAAATCATCAGTGTCGCATCGCCCGTCGAGCGGAACGAAGGAATCGGAGACCAGCGTGCGCCACTGCGCGAACGTGTCGGCATGAGCGGTCTTCACCGGCCCGAAGTCACCGCCGGTGGCGGCAGGAACGGTCGCCATGGTCATGGGAGCTCCTTTGCCGGTCTGCACGAGTGCGTTCACAGTAACCTAGTCGCCCGGGACCACGCTTGTCACTTATTTTCAACACGCGGCGAAAAACGGATGCCGCCCGGCCCCCTCACGCGGTCAGGCCGTCAGACGGTCAGACGCCTGAGGCCAGCAGCGTCAGGTAGCCGTCGAGCTGGCTGACCAGTTGTGCCGGCGAGTGTTCGGTCGGCGAGAGCACGGCCGTGATCTGGGCACCCAGGACGACCGTCATCAGGTGCCCCACGATGTCGTCGTCACTCACCGACGTGTGGATCTCGTCGCTGTGGCGTGCCTCGATGAGGCACGCGTGCAGCGCCCGGCGCCACTCGAGCATGGCCGTGGCGTGCAGTGTCGCCTTGGCCGGATCCGTGAGCGCCCGCTGCCAGAAAGGAATCACGATCCGTGCCTCACTGATGCGGTTGTCATCAAGCGGGAGAATCTCATGGCAATACGCGCGCAGGGCCACGAGCCCGGTCGCGCCCGCCGTGACCTCCTGCATCCGCCGGCCGGTCTCGGCGAAGACGTGCCCGAAGGCGAAGGAGAGCAGATCATCCTTGGTGGAGAAGTACGGTTTCAGCGCGCCGTTCGCGAATCCCGCCTCTGCGGCGATCTCACGCATCGTCGTGCTTTCGATGCCCTGCCGGGCGATGATGCGCCACGTGGCAGTGACCAGTTCGGTGCGACGCTGGTCGTGATCGACAACCTTCGGCATGTCGTCCCTTCTTACCCGAGCGAAACCCGTTTCGATGAATTGATGCTTGCCTTCCGAGCTTACTGAGCCCTATTCTTCTACAACCATAGAAAAACGTGAATTCGGCCTAAGACAGCCCGGAAAGGGTACCCATGAGTTCCGCATCGCTTGTCACTCCCCCCACGACCACGGCCGGAGCGTACGCGCTCCCGACAGCCGAGGAGGTCGGGCAGGTACGAGCGCTTCTCTCTGCGGCAGGCCTGTTCGGCGACAGCATCCGCGTCGCCTACCTCGGCCTCCTCGATCCCCCGCGCGGCGCAGAGTCCCAAGCGACCGACCGCCGGTTTCGGGTGTTCCTGCACGATGTCTCCGGCGCCGCACCGACGGATGTCACGGTGTCAGTGACCCTCGGGATCGTGGAATCCGTCGTGTCACTCGATACCGCTCTGACCGGGGAGCTGCCCGTGCTCGAGGAGGAGTTCGGCAGCGTCGAGGATCTGCTCAGCCGGGACGAGCGCTGGCTGGCGGCACTGGCCGCCCGCGGACTCGATGTGGCCCAGGTGCGCGTGGCCCCCCTCTCGGCCGGGGTGTTCGAGTACCCGGAGGAGAAGGGCCGCCGCATTCTTCGCGGCCTCGCGTTCGTGCAGGATTTTCCCGAGGACAGCGCCTGGGCACATCCGGTTGACGGGCTCGTGGCCTACGTCGATGTCGTCGGCAAGACCGTCGACCAGGTCATCGACTACGGCGTGGTTCCGATCCCGGCCGAGCACGGCAACTACACCGACCCCGCGCTCACCGGGCCGTCGCGCGACACCCTCAAGCCCATCAGCATTACGCAGCCGGAAGGCCCGAGCTTCACCGTGACCGGCGGCAACCATATCGAGTGGGAGAAGTGGAGCCTTGACGTGGGCTTCGACGTGCGCGAAGGCGTGGTGCTGCACAACATCGGCTTCGACGACGCCGGAGTGCGGCGCCCGATCATCCGTCGTGCCTCGATCGCCGAAATGGTCGTGCCCTACGGCGACCCGGCCCCCGTGCGCTCCTGGCAGAACTACTTCGACACCGGCGAGTATCTGGTGGGGCAATACGCCAACTCACTTGAGCTCGGCTGCGACTGCCTCGGCGACATCACCTATCTGAGCCCGGTCATCACCGACGGTTTCGGCAACCCGCGCGAGATCCGCAACGGAATCTGCATGCACGAAGAGGACTGGGGCATCCTCGCCAAGCACAGCGATCTGTGGACCGGCATCGATTACACCCGGCGCAATCGCCGGCTCGTGATCTCGTTCTTCACCACCGTGGGCAATTACGACTACGGCTTCTACTGGTACCTGTACCTCGACGGAACGATCGAGTTCGAAGCCAAGGCCACCGGCGTCGTGTTCACGAGCGCCTACCCGGGCAAGGGCTACCCCTACGCCTCCGAACTCGCTCCCGGGCTCGGCGCCCCCTTCCACCAGCACCTGTTCAGCGCGCGCCTGGACATGGCCGTCGACGGTCTGAGCAATCGGGTCGAGGAGGAAGAAGCGGTACGGGTGCCGATGGGCGAGGGGAACGAGCGTGGGAACGCCTTCTCCCGCCGTCGCACCCTGCTGGCCCGCGAGTCCGAGGGCATCCGCGAGGCCGACATGCGCAGCGGGCGTACCTGGCTCATCTCCAACCCGAGCAGCCTCAACCGGCTCGGCGAGCCCGTGGGGTACAAGCTCTATCCCCAAGGACAGCCCACGCTGCTCGCCGACAAGGACTCGTCCGTGGCCCAGCGTGCCGCATTCGCGACCAAAGACCTGTGGGTCACCCGCTTTGCGGAAACGGAGCGCTATCCAACCGGGGATTTCGTGAACCAGCATGCCGGCGGCGCGGGGCTCCCCGCCTACGTGCAACAGGACCGGGACATCGACGGCCAGGACATCGTGGTGTGGCACACCTTCGGTCTCACGCATTTTCCCCGGGTCGAGGACTGGCCGATCATGCCCGTCGACACGGCCGGGTTCAAGCTGCGCCCGGAGGGATTCTTCGACCGCAGTCCTGTGCTCGATGTTCCCGGCAACACGCCGGTTGACGAGGGCCACTGCCACTGCTGAGCGACGGGCGCACGTCAATGGCCGCATGGCCCGGGTGACCCGGGCCATGCGGCCATTGACATTCGCCGAGACTCAGCCGTTGATCACCTGCGGTACGCCCAGGGCCTTGAGGCCTTCGACGCCGAACTCCAGGCCGTAGCCGGACTGCTTCGACCCGCCGAAGGGGATCATCGGGTGCACGGCGCCGTGCGCGTTGATCCACACGGTGCCCGTCTCCAGGCGTGCCGCCACCTCCCGGGCCTTCGCCACGTCGGAGGACCAGACGGAACCGCCCAGGCCCACCTCCACGCTATTCGCCATCGCGATCGCCTCGTCAACCGTGCTGTAACGGATGATGGGCAAGGCGGGTCCGAACTGTTCCTCGGCCACGAGGGGGTTGTCATTGTCGATGTCGGCGATGAGGGTGGTCGGGTAGAAGTAGCCCGGCTGGTCGGCCACGGGGTTGCCGCCGAGCAGGACCCGGGCACCGGATGCCTTCGCCGCCTCAACGAGACCGGCGACGATGTCGAACTGCGCCTGGTTCTGCAGCGGGCCGAGCACGTTCTGCTCGTCGATGCCCACGCCCATCGGCATCGTCTCCGCGACGGCCGTCAGCGCCGTGCACACCTCGTCGTAAATGTCATCGTGCACATAGAGGCGTTTGAGGGCGGCGCAGGTCTGGCCCGTGTTGATGAACGCACCCCAGAACAGCCCCTCCGCGATGGCCGTCGGGTCGGCGTCCGGCAACACGATCCCAGCGTCGTTGCCGCCGAGCTCGAGCGTGAGGCGCTTGACCGTGTCGGCCGAGCTGCGAATGATCGCCTTACCGGTCGCGGTCGACCCGGTGAACATCACCTTGCCGATGTCGGGGTGCGATGACAGCCGTGCGCCGACCTCACGGTCACCCGAGACAACGGTGACCAGACCGGCCGGGAGCACCTCGTTGATCACCGCGACGAGGGCCAGCACACTCAGCGGGGTGTATTCGGAGGGCTTGACGACGACGGAGTTTCCCATTCGCAACGCCGGGGCGATCTGCCAGATCGTGATCATCATCGGCCAGTTCCACGGGCCGATCGCACCGACCACGCCGATCGGGCGGTAGCTCATCACCGCGTGCGTTGTCCCGTCGTCAACGACGGTCTGGGCGTCCAACGGCGTGCCGGCTGCCGTGCGCAGCCAGGCGGACGCTCCGCCCACCTCGAAGCGGGCGTTCGGGCCGTTCAGTGGCTTGCCCTGTTCGCGGGAGAGGAGTTCGGCCAGCCCCTCGGCCGCGGCGTCGATCGCGTCAGCGGCCCGCAGGAGGGTCTCGCTGCGGGCCGCGTGCCCCAGGGCTGCCCAGGCCGGCTGAGCTGAGGCGGCCGCGGCCACGGCACGATCGAGGTCATCGACCGTGTGGATCGGTGCCGAGCCGACCACATCCCCGGTCGCAGGATCGAGAATCTCTCTCGTCGGTCCTGACGTCGGCGTGATCGTCGCGAGAATGCTCTCGAAGCTGTTCATGGGTCCTCCACAGTGAGTACGGTTGTTGCTCCCACCGTATCCACCGCCCGCCGGCACCCACTTGCACATGCGTGCGCGTCGGTTGCCGGTGGCCGCTTGATCGATGCGCGCCCCTCATCCTCCGCGGTCCCACCCCTGTTGTTCACCCCGGGGATTCATACTGGGGCCGCTCGTCGCCGCGCACTCCGACACCGTGGCGAGCCAGACGCGGAAGGAACGACATGACATCGCTCGAGCTCTCTGACCTGATCTCCCTCCACACGGAAATTGACGAGTTACGGGCGGACATGTTGCTGGCCGAACTCCGGCAAGCCGACCAGATCTCCGCCGTGCAACCCCGACACGAGTTCAGCGCGCGCAACCTCGTGCACTACGCGGAACTGCGCGCCCATGATGTGCGTGATCTGCAGGTGCGGCTGGCCCGACACGGACTCACCTCGCTGGGCCGCACCGAATCCGACGTTCTCGCGAGCATCGACGCCCTGCTCCGAACACTCACGCTGCTGATCGACCCCGCGAGTCATTCGTCCGATGCACACCCGGTGGCAGTCCCTCATCCACGTGACGGCACGGCCGTGCTCACCCGCAACACGGCGCTGCTCCTCGGCGCCGAACCGGCGCACCGCTCGACCCGAATCATGGTGACGCTACCGAGCGAAACGGCCACCGACCCCGGAATAGTGCAGTCCATGATCACGAGCGGCATGGACCTCGCCCGCATCAACTGCGCCCACGATGGGATGACCGAGTGGATGGCAATGATCGCCCATATCCGTGCTGCCGAGACCGGGACCGGCGAGCGGTGCCTGGTGGCCATGGACCTCGGCGGTCCAAAGCTCCGCACGGGGCCGATCATGGCCGGGCCGCGGGTGATCAAGGTCAAACCGGAGCGTTCCGCCACCGGTACGGTGCTCCGCCGGGGTCTGGTGTGGCTCGGCGCGCGACCCGACAATGCCGTTGCGCCGGGCGCATCCGTTATTCCGATCACCGAACCGAGCTGGCTGCGCCGCCGCCGGGTCGGCGATGAGATCAGCCTCGTCGATGCCCGCGGGGCGTATCGCACCATCACCGTGGAGCAGATCTATGCCGACGGATGTCTGGCGTCGCTGCCGGAAACCGTCTACTTCGTTCCTGGACTGGCCCTGGGCGCAAAACACGACGCCCGGCACGTCGTCGGCGTCGTCGGCGTTCTGCCGTCGACCGAGCAGTTCCTGCTCGTGCGCCGCGGAGATACGCTCATCCTCACCGCGGATCTCAGCCCGGTGCCGCTCTCGACCAACGGAACACACCGGATCGGCTGCACCCTGCCGGAGGCCTTCCGCGAAGCCCACCGCGGTCACCGTGTTCTGCTGGATGACGGCAAGATCGCCGGGGTCATCATCGCCGTCGCTCCGACCGAGATCACGATTGCCGTGCACCGGGCCGGGCCGGCGGGAACGAAGCTGCGAGCCGAGAAGGGCATCAACCTGCCCGATACGCTGCTGTCCATTTCGGCACTCACCGACCAGGACACCACCGACCTCGCGTTCGTGCGCACCCACGCCGACATCGTCAACATGTCCTTTGTGCGCAGCGCCGAGGACGTGCGGGACCTCCTGTCTCACCTCCAGGGCAACCCGGCACTCGGCGTCGTGCTCAAGATCGAAACGGTCGCTGCGTTCGAGGCGCTCCCGCAGATCCTGCTGGAGGCCATGCAGTGGCAGAACGTGGGCGTGATGATCGCCCGCGGCGACCTCGCGGTGGAAGCCGGTTTCGAACGGCTTGCCGAGGTTCAGGAGGAGATCCTCTGGCTGTGTGAAGCCGCACATGTGCCGGTGATCTGGGCCACCCAGGTGCTCGATACCCTCGCCCGCACGGGTGTGCCGTCCCGGGCCGAGGTGACCGATGCGGCCATGGCCGAGCGTGCCGAGTGCGTGATGCTCAACAAGGGCCCGTTCATCCCGGAGGCCATCTCCATGCTCGCCGGCATCCTCGGACGCATGCAGGGCCACACCGACAAGAAACGCAGCCTGCTGCGACGGCTGCGGGCCTGGGATCCGGATCTTTCGGAATCAGCGCAACCGGGAATGTCCGTTCACGGTGACAAGCCGACGTCGATCGGTGCTTAAAATAGGACAATGAGCTTTCTGCACCTACCAGCGCTTCTCTTGGCCGAGACCACCGGAAACACAGCGACCGTGGGTTATGTGATCAGCGGCGTGATCACCATCGTGGCGCTGGCCTGGGTCGTCTTCATCGCCGTGCGACGCTGGCTCCGCTCCCCCAAGGACTAGCAACGCCACGGGACCGACGCCGCAATGACGAAGGACCGGCCCCCAGGGCCGGTCCTTCGTCATTCGCTGGGGGAGATCACTCCCATTCGATCGTTCCCGGCGGCTTCGACGTGATGTCGAGCACGACACGGTTCACGCCGTCCACCTCGTTCGTGATGCGGTTGCTGATCTTCGCCAGAATGTCGTACGGCACGCGGGTCCAGTCGGCGGTCATCGCGTCTTCGCTCGACACCGGGCGCAGCACGATCGGGTGGCCGTAGGTGCGGCCGTCGCCCTGCACGCCCACCGAACGCACATCGGCGAGCAGCACAACGGGGCACTGCCAAATCTCCCGGTCGAGGCCGGCGGCGGTCAGCTCGGCGCGCACGATGGCATCCGCCTGACGAAGCAGGTCAAGTCGCTCCTGGTTGATGGAGCCGACGATACGGATACCGAGGCCGGGTCCGGGGAACGGCTGACGCTGCACGATCTCGGGCGGCAGGCCGAGCTCGGCGCCGATGGCACGAACCTCGTCCTTAAACAGGGCTCGCAGCGGTTCGACGAGCTCGAACTTGAGGTCGTCGGGCAGTCCGCCCACGTTGTGGTGGCTCTTGATGTTGGCGGTACCGCTGCCGCCGCCGGATTCGACGACGTCCGGGTACAGGGTGCCCTGCACGAGGAAACGGATCGGATCGCCATCGATCTCGGCCGACTCCTTGATGAGCTCGGCCTGTGCCTGCTCGAAGGTGCGGATGAACTCGCGACCGATGATCTTGCGCTTGGTCTCCGGGTCACTGACGCCCTCGAGGGCGGTGAGGAACTGCTCACGCACGTCGACGGTGACCAGGCGGATGCCGGTGGCCTTCACGTAGTCTTCCTCAACTTGGCGGCGCTCATCCTGGCGCAGCAGGCCGTGGTCGACGAACACGCAGACGAGCTGGTCGCCGATCGCCTTGTGCACGAGGGCGGCGGCCACGGCAGAGTCAACTCCGCCGGACAGACCGCAGATCACCTTTCCGGTGCCGACCTGGGCCCGAATGCGGGCGACCTGTTCGGTGATGACGTTGCCGCTGTTCCAGTCGGCGGCGATACCGGCCGCGCGGTGCAGGAAGTTCTCCAGCACGTGCTGGCCGTTTTCTGAGTGCTTGACCTCGGGGTGCCACTGCACGCCGTAGAGGCGCTTCTCGTCGTTGGCGAACGCCGCGACGGGGGTCGAGGTCGTCGAGGCGAGCACGGTGAACCCGACCGGGGCGGTAGCCACCGAGTCGCCGTGGCTCATCCACACGGTCTGCGCTTCAGGCTGGTCGGCGAGCAACACGTTCGAGCCGTCACTCACGGTGACCGGCGTCGAGCCGTACTCGCGGGCGCCGGTGTGCGCGACGGTGCCGCCAAGAGCGGTGGCCATCACCTGAAAGCCGTAGCAAATGCCGAGCACCGGAATACCGAGTTCGAAGATCTCGGCGTCGAACGCCGGTGCGCCCTCGGCATAGACACTCGACGGTCCGCCGCTCAGCACGATGCCCAGCGGGTTCTTCGCCTTGATCTCGGCCGCGGTGATGGTGTGCGCCACGATCTCGGAGTAGACGGATGCCTCGCGCACACGTCGGGCGATCAGCTGCGCGTACTGCGCACCGAAGTCCACGACCAGCACGGGGCGATCGATGCCGGACAGCGCGGGGACCGCAGCATCCGTGGTGTCGCTGATGACGCTCATGACGTGGCCTCGGCCTTCTCGGCCCGTGCCGCGGTCGTGTCGGCGTTCTCCGCGAGGGTGCGCTTCACCGTGCGGGTGAACGGTCCTTCGAGGAAGAACGACAGGGTGGGGATGATGCCGCCGAGTGCGATGAGCACGAAGCGCCAGAACGGCCAGCGCATGAGGCTCCACAGGCGGAAGTCCGCGAAGAGGTAGAGCACGTAGAACCAGCCGTGCATGATCAGGATGGCGGTGCTCACGTTGACGGCGGCCACGGTGTCCTTCGGAACCATGGCGAGAAAACCGTTCTCGCCGCCCATCTCGACCTCGTAGCCGTAGATGAACTTGGCGATCACCTCGGCGCAGAGCAGGAGCAGGAACACTCCGGTGATGATGGAGGACACCTGGTACAGCCGGAGCGCACCGGGAATCTTGGATATGTCGGCGGGCTTGGGTAGACGAGGCATGGGTCTAATCCTACGTGCCGGAGTTGAGAGCTTCCGCAGCAGCTTCCTCGGCGTCTTCGAGCTCGCGTTCCACGGCATCGCGCACGAGTCGGTACCAGAGGAACACCGCGAATCCGCCGAACACGACCCACTCGATGGCGTAGAAGATGTTGAGCCAGTTGACCGAGGCGCCGATCACGGGCTCCGGGGAATCGATCACGGCGAGGCCGGTCGGGGCTGCGGAATCCACGATGTACCCGGAGTAGACGGCCTGGTCGGTGAAGCCTGCCCACAGGTTGACGAGCGCGGACGGCGCCACCGTGGTCTGCACCGTGGACGGTCCGTTCTCGTCGGGCAGTTCGGGGGCCTCGCCCGGCAGGAAGCGACCCACGATCGTGACCGTACTCGCGCTCTCCGATGCCAGTGCCGCCGCGGCCTGCCGCGCGCCGGCATCGTCAGCCGCCCAACCGCGCGCCACCGCGATGTGCGCCGAGTTGTCGGCGACGATGTAATGGCTGACCACCCAGAAGCCGAGTTCGCCGCCGTTAAAGCGCTTGCTGATGATCTGCTCGTCGCCGGGAACCGGGGCGGCCTCGAGCCGCACCATCTGACCGGTTGCCACCTGCGTGCTCGGGCCATCGGGCTGGGTCACGTCGCCGAGCGGCATCACGACCTCGGTGGATCGCTCCACGACAACGCCGGATTCAATGGCGCGGTCGAGCTGCCAGTGGCCCAGTACGGCGAAGGCCGCGGCAATCCCGAGCGCCAACAGCAGCGCGAGCACCCAACGCGGGCGCCTCATCATCTCGATCACGTGTAGTCACCCGTTCGTGGTTTTCGTGCAGGTTTGTCTGGTGCGCCCGGCTCTGCCTCCACGCTGGGCGGCGGTTTCGCTCGGTCCGGATCCGGCCGGTCCTTGGCGAATTCGAGCATGGCCTCCATGGCCTGGTCGTGAGTACGGGACGTGGATGCCGCTGGCCGCGTCGCCGCGGCGTCTCGCCGGGCCGCACGGCGGGCGGCGGAACTCGCCGCCGCCTTTGCCTCGGCCGCCTGGTCGTGGGTAGCCGCCTCGACGAGGGCGATCTCCTCGTCGAGCATGGGATTGCGCGGCGGTCGCCCCCCGGCCGGGATCGGGATGCGCTTGCGCAGAACGGCACCGATCTTCTCGGAATTGGCGGCGAACAGCGGTCCAAGAATGGCCATTACGAGCACGTACAGGCCGGCGAACGGCTGCAGTCGGGGGTCGAGCCCTGCGCTCACGCTCAGGGTGGCGAGGATCAGGGTGAACTCGCCGCGGTTGACGAAGATCGCGGCGGTGTTGAGCGCCTCCCGCGGGCCCATTTTGTGCAGCCAGGCGAGCAGCGCCCCGGAGCCCAGGCTCAGGATAAAGGTCATGATCACGGCGAGCAGCACGATCTGAATGACCGAACCGAATTCGGCGACGTTGAGGGCGAGCCCGAAGTTGAGGAAGAAGAACGCCGCGAAAATGTCGCGCAGGGGTACCGCGACCCGCTCGATTCGGGCGCGGTAGGTGCTCGCGCCGAGCACGACTCCGATCAGGAAGGCACCGATCGCATCCGTCACGCCGATGATTTCACCGACGCCGGCGAAGAGAACGACGAGACCGAAGAACAGGATTGTGAAGAGTTCGTCGTCTTTCGTGCGCATGAGCCGGGAGACCACGCGGCCACCCCAGCGGGCGAGCGAGAACATGACGACCAGAAACAGGAAGGCGATCGACAGCTGAAGCACAATCGGCCAGACCTCGGTCTTGCCACTGAGCACCACGGAGACGATGGAGAGGTAGATGGCGATGAAGATGTCACCGA
>NZ_JPRS01000046.1 GCF_000738085.1 Cryobacterium sp. MLB-32 | reverse complement strand
CTGAGGAATATATCAACCCCCCTATCTGGGGGAGCAGCTAGAGTGACTCTGCGCCCTCGCTTGCGGAAGAGTACCAGCACGCTGCGACCTTGATCGACGTGACGATGGCGCACCAGTCATCTCAGCGAAACGGGTGTAAATGTGTTGGATTTCATAGGGAGCAGGTTCGACCAGATCCTGTTCTCCGGCTGGCAGCATTTCAGTCTGGTGGTGCAGTGTCTCGTTCTGGCCACGCTGCTCGCTGTTGCCGTGGCAGCGGCCGTCTACCGCAATAACACCCTCACATCGATTGCGAACTCCGTCTCCGCAATCGGGCTCACGATCCCTTCCTTCGCATTGATCGGGCTGATGATCGCGCCGATCGGCTTCGGGGTGACCCCGGCAGTTATCGTCGTGACATTCTTCGCGACGCTGCCGGTCCTCCGCAACGCTGTGGTCGGACTCTCCGGTGTGGCGCCATCGGTGGTGGAATCGGCGCGCGGAATCGGCATGAGTCGCTTTCGCACGCTCGTGCAGGTGGAGCTTCCCCTTGCCTGGCCCATCATCCTGAACGGGATCCGAGTCTCGGCTCAGATGGTTATGGGGATCGCGGCCGTTGCTGCTTACTCGCTCGGCCCGGGGCTCGGGAGTTTCATTTTCTCTGGCCTCTCCCGAATCGGCGGCGCCAATTCCCTGGAATCTGTCTGGACCGGCGTCCTCGGCATCGTCTTTCTCGCTCTCATCCTTGATTTTCTCCTTGTCGGCCTCGGCCGACTGACTACTCCGCGAGGTATCCGTGTCTGAATCAGTGAACGAAACCAGCCGCCCCGTGGACATCACCGGTGCCAGCATCCTTCTTGACCATGTGACCAAGCGATTCCCCGGCCAGGCCAAACCCGCGGTCGACGGCCTCACGATGGAGATTCCCGCCGGCAAGATCGTCATGCTGGTCGGACCGTCCGGGTGCGGCAAGACCACCACGTTGAAGATGATCAACCGACTGATCGAGCCGACTGATGGACGAATCGTCGTCGATGGGGACGACGTGACCGACATGAACGGCGACGAACTCCGCCGAGGAATCGGATACGTGATTCAAGCGGGAGGACTGTTTCCGCATATGACCGTGGCGACCAACATCGGCATCGTTCCGAAAATGCTGGGTTGGGACAAAGCCCGTATCGCGACGCGTGTCGACGAATTGCTTGAACTTGTGTCGTTGGATCCCGCGCTCTACCGGGATCGGTATCCGAAGGAACTCTCGGGCGGTCAGCAGCAGCGCGTCGGGGTGGCCAGGGCGCTTGCCGCGGACCCGCCGGTGCTCCTCATGGACGAGCCGTTCGGCGCGGTGGACCCGATCACCAGGCTGCGGCTGCAGGACGAGCTCCTGAGTATTCAGGAAGAGTTGCAGAAGACCATCGTGTGCGTCACGCATGACTTTGATGAGGCGGTCAAGCTCGGCGACTGGATCGCAATCTTCAATGAGGGTGCCCAGCTCGTGCAGTACGACACACCTGAACGCATTCTGGCGGACCCAGCGAATGAATTCGTGGAGAACTTCATCGGCTCGGGCGCGGGACTGAAGCAGCTCACCCTGACCAGAGTCTCCGAGGTCGGGCTTGGTGAGGCTGTTGTGGGCACGCCAGGGGAGAAGGCATCTGCTGTTCTCGGCCGGGTCACCACGGCTGGCTTCGCCCATGCCGTCATCGTTGATGATCGGCAGCGGCCGATCCAGTGGCTCTCTCGACGCCAGCTGGGGCGGCTGGAGACCATCGACAGCACCGTCGACCCGAAACTTCCGGTCGTCGGATATCGCGCGACGCTGAACGACGCTCTGGACACGATGCTCGTGTCGAGCGCCGGTGCCGCTTTGGTCACTGGTCGCCGCGACATGTTCAAGGGTGTGATCAACGTGAAGACGATCATGGACGCCATCGAAAAGTCGCACGATGCCGCGTCGGCGGAATCGACGAACGCGCCCGTCGGGCTCAACACGGGCGTGTTCACCTCGCCCGTCGTCGCCGGGGAACCGGCTCAGCCGTGACCACGACAGCCGCGCTCACGGCCGCTCCCGACCCCGTCGTCGACTCACCGGGGCGGGCTGCGTGGGCTGCTTGGCGCGGACTTGTCTATCAGCTTGCCGGGATCGCCCTCGCGCTGATTGCCCTCATCGTGTGGTTGCTGACGGCAGACCTGTCCGCGATCGAGCTCAATACCCTCGCGCCGGCCGCGCTGTGGGGCTACACGATCGAACACCTGCGGCTCACGCTCGTTGCGGCGCTGATCGTGCTGGTGGTGGCCATACCGGCCGGAATTCTGTTGACGCGCCGGAGTTTGCGATTTCTTGCCGGTCCGGTTCTTATTCTGGCCAACTTCGGTCAAGCCGCGCCGGCGTTGGGTGTCGTGATTCTCCTGGCCTTCTGGCTGGGCTTCGGGTTCTGGGCCGCAATTGTCAGTTTGGTGCTCTACGCGGTGCTGCCGGTGCTGAGCAACACCATGGTCGGTCTTCAGCAGGTCGACGCCCGGCTTGTGGAGGCGGGGCGCGGCATGGGCATGAGTGCGTCGGCGGTGCTGTTCAAGGTTGAGCTGCCCCTCGCCGTGCCGGTCATGCTGTCGGGCATTCGAACGGCCCTCGTCCTGCTTGTGGGAACGGCGGCGCTGGCCACGTTCATCAATGGCGGTGGACTCGGCATCCTGATTACCACCGGAGTCAACCTGAATCTGACCCCGGTGCTCGTGACAGGTGCCGTGCTCGTGGCGCTGTTGGCGTTGTTGATCGACTGGATCGGTCGCGTGGTCGAGCACCTTGCCCGTCCGAAAGGAATCTAGATGTTCTCCGACTCTCTTCGTCATGGCGCGCGCTATCGCCGGGTGTCACGTGCTGCCGGGCTGTTGACGGTTACCGGGCTGCTCCTGGCTGGCTGCGGGCTGCAGCCGGCCACGTCGTATGTACCTGCCGTGGGGCCTGGCTCGATCACACCCATCAAGGGGATTGATGGGGCCGAGATCACCGTGACGAGCAAGAACTACACCGAACAGCTTATTTTGGGCAAAATCGCCGTTCTGGCCGCCTCGGCGGCCGGTTTCACGGTCACGGACCTGAGCAACGTGCCCGGAAGCCAGCCGGCGCGTGAGTTGATTCTGTCGGGTCAGGCGGATGTCCTGTGGGAGTACACGGGCACGGCCTGGCTCACCTACATGGGCCAGACCGAATCGATTCCTGACCAGCACGAGCAATGGCAGGCTGTACACGACCTGGATCTCGGCAATGGTGTCACCTGGGGCGCTCCGGCCCCCATGAACAACACCTATGCGATGGCCGTTCGAACCGAAGCGGTTGCCGACCTCGGCGGAATCAGCACCATGTCTGAACTGGCCACTCTCCCGGTTGAGGATCGCACGTTCTGCGTGGAGGCCGAGTTCAACTCCCGCCCCGACGGTTTGAACCCCATGCTGGAGCGCTACGATCTAGCCAGGGGAGCAGCGGACGGAGTGCCGGACGAGAATGTCGGCATTTACGACACCGGGGCGATCTATAGCGCGACGGATGCGGGAGCATGCAACTTCGGTGAGGTCTTCACGACCGACGGCCGTATCGATGCCCTGGATTTGACGGTTCTCACCGATGACCGCGGCTTCTTCCCCGCGTACAACGTGGCTCCGATTTTTTTCACGGAAACGCTGAAGGAATACCCTCAGCTTGAAGACGTGTTCGCGCAGATTGCACCGAGTCTCACCGATGAGGTGCTTCGCGGCCTCAACCGCCAGGTGGATGTCGACGGGCAGGAACCGGCAGACATCGCGTTTCAATGGATGAAGAGTGAGGGCTTCATCACCGACGCCGAGTGATCCGGAGCACGTGAGTCGGGTCACGTGAGTGAACCCGGGGCCGACGGTGGCAGGGAGACGAACTGAGCCAGACGGTGACGAATGGCGGGTGATCACAGCCGACGTGTGAGCACCGGCTCGATCTTCTCGATGTCCGACTCGTGGATGACCACCGTCACGATGCGTCCGCTGATGGCCGCCGTCGTGGCCCTAAACTCCGCCACCGTGACGGCGATAGCCGGATAGAGCTTGTGATCCACGGGCAGCTCTGCCTTCTGGGCCAGTGACTGCTCGACCTGATGTTGCTGGCGGGTATGCACGTCGGCCCACTCTTTGGAGCCGAATTCATGGGGATTCTTCGTGTAGTTCATCACCACGTATTGCAGGTGCTGATTGAGGGCGTCCCGGATGGGATCCCCGCCCCGATTCGTCGACCCGGGCCGATCGGTGAAGATGAAGCCACGAAGCTCGGCAATTCCCACTGGCCCACCGGGCGAATCCTCGAACCAAAAGTTGCCGGTGCGATCGGCGAGCCAGTAGTGAGCCTCCGCTTCCAGGGTGACGCCGTGTGAGGTACACCAGCTCCACCCACGTTCCTGCAAGCGTGGCTGCGGCACGAATCCAAATATGGGCGGTCCGAATTCCACTAGACGAGCTTCATCGTCCGGTGGTTCCCACACGGCCCTTTCGACGAGATGCATGCATGGAGAATACACCGAGTCGGCTGAGTCGGGGCGGTGATTTTCAGCCTGAAAACCGACCCGTCGGGTGCCCCGATTCAGGCGCGCAGGGCCGCCTCCCGTTCGCGGTTGTTGTCGGCCCCCGGAAGCCGGTCAACGGGTGACTTCATATACAGAATCACGCCCGTCATCGCGGCGGCGAGTGCGCAGGCCAACACCATGTGGATACCGACGAGGAACGGCGGCAGTCCAAGATTTGACTGCAGTAGACCGCCGGCGATTTGAAACAGCTCAACGACAAGGAGCAGCCCCACCATCCGTTGCACCGGCAGGTTGAGCCGAAAGGCAATGACCAACAACGTGATCGTCAGCGCGAAGGTGAGGTATGCGGGCCAGCTGTGGATATGCTGCAGCAGCTCGGAGTTCAGGCCGTTGCGCGGCGCGTTGGCGTCGCCAGCGTGGGGTCCCGATCCCGTGGTGAGGATTCCCACCATGATGGTGATGAGTACGACAAGGCTGGTCACGTGCGCCAGGATCGCAAATCCCCGCGGCACGACCCGCGCACGCGGGCCGTTTCCTGTATAGACGCGGTACACGAAAGCGGTGCACAGGGCGACCAGAGCGACGGAGATGACGAAGTGCACTCCCACGACATAGGGGTTGAGCTGCATGAGAACGCTGACGCCGCCGATCACGGCCTGCGCCGGGATGCCGAGCCCGGCGAGCAGGGTCAGTCGGAAGAGATCCCTGCGCTCGCGACGCATACGCAGGATGGCGATGAAGGCAAGGACCGCGACGAGTCCCAAAGCAACGCCGAGCAACCTGTTCCCGAATTCAATGACTCCATGAATTCCCATCTCCGGCGTGTTCACGAGTGAATCGGCGGTGCATTTGGGCCAGGTCGGGCAGCCGAGTCCCGAACTCGTGAGGCGCACCAGCCCGCCCGTTCCCACCAGCAGGATCTGCGCTGCGAGGTAGATCCACGCAATGACGCGGATGCGTCGATCCACGACTGAGGGTACCCATTCAGTTATTCGACTCACCAGTTCAGCTTTCTCTTGTGCGGGTGACGGGACGTGCGTATGTGAATACCCCGGCAAGCACGACAATCCGGTCGCGCAGCCTGTAGAATCGGGGTCTCCACGACTTTCTCATGCATGCCAACTGGCTGCTCACGAGAAAACGTGGTCCGTGAATATTCTAGGTTCGCAATGTAGCTGTCCACGCAATCCATTCCACCTAGCGGGGGAATGACCGGACTGATATCCGGGTTGCTGTGGGTAGGGAAGAGGTAAGTATGTCGGATGTTCTGCTAGACCGCCCCGATCTCGAGGGGTTGGGTACCTACGAATTTGGCTGGGCCGACTCGGACAAGGCAGGGGCATCCGCACGACGAGGGGTTTCCCCCGAGGTCGTCACGGATATTTCCAACCTGAAGTCCGAACCGGACTGGATGTTGCAGCGACGCCTCAAGGCCCTGCAGCTGTTCGAGCGCAAACCCATGCCGACGTGGGGCGCCGACCTGTCGGGCATCGACTTCGACAACATCAAGTACTTCGTGCGTTCCACGGAGAAGCAGGCCCAGACGTGGGAAGACCTGCCCGACGACATCAAGAACACATACGAGAAGCTCGGTATCCCCGAGGCAGAGCGCCAGCGCCTCGTGTCCGGTGTGGCCGCTCAGTATGAGTCTGAAGTGGTTTACCACCAGATCAACGAAGAGCTCGAAGCACAGGGCGTCATCTTCATGGACACCGACACCGCTCTCAAGGAGCACCCGGAGTTCTTCGAGGAGTACTTCGGCACGATCATCCCTTCGGGCGATAACAAGTTCGCCGCCCTCAACACGGCAGTGTGGTCGGGCGGATCGTTCGTCTACGTGCCGCCGGGCGTGCACGTCGAGATTCCCCTCCAGGCGTATTTCCGCATCAACACGGAAAACATGGGTCAGTTCGAGCGCACCCTGATCATTGCCGACGAGGGCAGCTACGTGCACTACATCGAGGGATGCACCGCCCCGATCTATTCCTCCGACTCCCTGCACTCGGCCGTCGTGGAAATCGTTGTGAAGAAGAACGCCCGCGTTCGCTACACGACCATCCAGAACTGGTCCAACAACGTCTACAACCTCGTCACCAAGCGGGCAACCGCCGGTGAAGGCGCGACGATGGAGTGGATCGACGGAAACATCGGTTCCAAGGTCACCATGAAGTACCCGTCGATCTATCTCATGGGCGAGCATGCCAAGGGCGAGACGCTGTCAGTGGCCTTCGCGGGTCCCGGACAGCACCAGGACGCCGGCGCCAAGATGATCCACATGGCCCCGTACACGCAGTCATCGATCGTGTCCAAGTCCATCGCGCGCGGTGGTGGGCGCAGCGGCTACCGTGGCGAGGTCAGGATGGACGCCACGGCGCACCACTCGGCAAACACCGTGCGGTGCGATGCCCTGCTCGTGGACACCAAATCGCGCTCCGACACGTATCCGTCGATTGATATCAGGGTCGATGACGTGCAATTGGGCCACGAAGCGACCGTGTCGCGGGTGAGTGAAGAGCAGCTGTTCTACCTCATGAGCCGCGGCATGCCCGAGGACGAAGCCATGGCCATGATCGTGCGCGGCTTCATCGAACCCATCGCTCGGGAGCTCCCAATGGAGTACGCCCTTGAACTCAACAAGCTCATTGAAATGGGCATGGAAGGATCTGTCGGCTAAATGTCCGCAGCTATCGCGCCAACCCAGGGCGCTTCAACAGCCATGCCCACGACCGCAACAGCAGAACCGGCGGTCAAAAACCCCGACGGGCGTTTCGGCTATGTACCGGTTCAGACACGTTCCGCACGCTTCAAGAGCACGGATATCGCGGATTTCGCTCCCGTGACCGGCCGCGAAGCCGTGTGGAAGTACATCCCCGTCACGAAGTTCGCCGACCTCCTCGCCGAGGGCATCGACGGTGCGCCGTATGGTGTGGAGTCAACGGATCATGTCGATGTCACCATCGAATGGGTCTCCCGCGACGACAGCCGTATCGGTACCGCCGGTGCTCCGGAGGAACGCGCGTCCGCGAACGCCTGGACGAGTTTCGAGAAGGCTCTGGCCATCACCGTCAGCGGTGAAGAGGCCAAGGAAATCACGCTGACCCGTTCGGCCCTCGGGAACGGCGCACGCGGAGCGCACGTCATCATCGAGGCGAAGCCGTTCAGCCAGGGCACGATCATCCTGCAGAATTCGGGAGAGGCTCGTCTCACAGAGAACGTCGAAATCATTCTCGGAGAATCGGCCAACCTCACGGTCGTCACCGTGCAGGAGTGGGATGACGAAGCGGTTCACCTCAGCAACCACTTCGCCGCGGTCGGCCGGGATGCCCGCCTCAAGCACGTGGTTGTTTCGCTGGGTGGCCGCATCGTTCGGGTGAATCCGTCGGTGCGCCTTGCCGGTAGCGGATCCGACATCGATGCGCTCGGCCTCTACTTCGCGGATGCGGGACAGCACCTGGAACAGCAGGTGTACGTCTTCCACGACGCGCCCCGCAGCCGCAGCCGCGTCAACTACAAGGGTGCCCTCCAGGGCACCGGGGCGCACACGGTCTGGATCGGTGACGTTTTGATCGGCAGCAAGGGTGCCGGAACGGACAGCTACGAGCAGAACCGTAACCTGGTTCTGACCGAAGGAACCCGCGCGGATTCCGTTCCGAACCTCGAGATCGAAACCGGCGATATCGTCGGGGCCGGTCACGCGAGCGCGACGGGACGATTCGACGACGAGCAGCTGTTCTACCTGCAGTCACGCGGTATCACTGAGGACGAAGCGCGCCGCCTCGTGGTCCGCGGTTTCCTCACCGACATCGTTGCGCGCATTGGCGCTCCGGAACTCGAGCAGCGACTGCTGCTGGCTATCGAGGCCGAACTCCTCAGCACGGACGGAAAGTAACCATGGCTGCCACGAAGATTTGTGCATTTGACGAGCTGGAACCCAATCAGGCGGTCAAGGTCGACATCGACGGTGTCGCAATCGCCCTCGTGCGGGACGCGAACGGCGGGGTGTTTGCGATCGGTGACACGTGCACGCACGGCGACATCTCGCTGGCGGAGGGTTTCGTCGAAGGCGAGACCCTGGAGTGCTGGGCCCACGGGTCCATGTTCTCCCTCCGCAGCGGTAAGCCACTCACCCTGCCGGCATACGATCCGGTACCCGTTTATCAGGTCGACCTGATCGATGGAGACGTCTACATCGATCCTTCCGTGATTGTGGCTGTCTAAGCCTTCGTGGCTGTCCGACCCCAGCAACCGGCGCCGTGAGCGCCTCCTCAATTTCAGCTTCACACCAGAAAGAGAATCTTACACACATGTCAGTTCTTGAGATCAAAGACCTGCACGTCAGCGTCCAGACAGACCAAGGCGTCACGCAGATCCTGCGCGGAGTCGACCTCGTCATCAACGAGGGCGAGATTCACGCCATCATGGGTCCGAACGGATCCGGCAAGTCAACGCTTGCCTACACAATCGCCGGACACCCCAAGTACAAGGTCGAGAGCGGCTCCATCACCCTCGACGGCGCCGATGTGCTCACGATGACCGTCGATGAGCGGGCACGCGCCGGCCTCTTCCTGGCCATGCAGTACCCGGTTGAGATACCCGGCGTCACCGTGACGAACTTCCTGCGCACGGCCAAGACGGCCATCGAGGGCGAGGCGCCTCCCATCCGCAAGTGGATCAAGGATGTTCGCGAGTCTATGGCGGCTCTGCGCATGGACAAGTCCTTCGCGGAGCGCAACGTCAACGAGGGATTCTCCGGTGGAGAGAAGAAGCGCAACGAAATTCTGCAGCTTGAGCTTCTCAAGCCCAAGTTCGCTGTGCTCGACGAGACCGACTCAGGACTCGACGTAGACGCCTTGAAGATCGTGTCCGAGGGCGTCAATCGCGCCAAGGAGAACACGGGCCTGGGTCTGCTGCTCATCACGCACTACACACGCATCCTGCGTTACATCAAGCCCGACTTCGTGCACGTGTTCGTGAACGGCCGCATCGCCGAGCAGGGAGGCCCCGAGCTCGCCGACCGCCTCGAAGATGAGGGCTACGATCGCTTTCTCACCTCGTCGAACGTAGGCTAGGCGTATGGTTTCGACACTCAGCCCGGCCCGCTTCGATGAAATCGAAGAGGCACTCAAAGACGTCATGGACCCGGAACTCGGCATCAACGTCGTCGATCTTGGACTGATCTACGACCTTGGCTGGGATGACGAAAACGACGCGCTCATCATTCACATGACACTGACGTCGGCGGGTTGCCCGCTCACGGACGTGCTGGAGGAGCAGACTGCGGAGGCTCTGGACGGCGTGGTTGACCAGTTCCGCATCAACTGGGTCTGGATGCCGCCGTGGGGCCCGGACAAGATCACCGACGATGGGCGAGACATGATGCGTGCCCTTGGGTTCTCGATGTAGTCTCCGCGTTGCACGTATGGCCCCGTCTGCCCCGGCAGACGGGGCCATACGTGTCGGGTGGCAGACCGGATCGGGCACAGTGCTCACTCCGGACGAGCGGAATTCCGCGAAGGTTGCGGTGAGGGAAGGCTATGGTGTTGCAACCCAGTTCGGACACGCGTGGTGGTCGCCCTGTTCGGGTGTGGTCAATCCACGGGCTGGTCACACCAGCATCCTTCCTCGGGGGAACTGGTGCGCTGATCTGAAAAGGGGGACGCGAGGAAAGCTGCGCGGTTCGGGTTCACGAGAATACTCGCCACTGCCCAATCGGCCGAGCGCGGGGTACAGTGTGCTCCAACTCTCGGTCTCAGCGATCGAGCCAGACGATTGGATTGGCGATGACAGACACTTCACTCGACGCTTTAGGGCCTGTCGACTATCTGATCGTGGATTTTCCCCGGGGGCAGTCCAGCTTTACGGGCGAGATAGCGGACGAGTTGGTCAGGCTCGTCGACGAGGGAACGATTCGCGTCATCGACATTATTATTCTCGCCAAGGACGACGACGGCGTTGTCGAGGCGATGGAACTTTCCGACGTTGAAGAGCTCGGCCCTTTGCAGACGATCGAGGCCGAACTGGCTGACCTCCTTGCGGAGGAAGATATCGAGATTCTCGCTGCTGCGATGGAGCCCGGAAGCGTGGCCGGCGTGCTTGTCTACGAGAATGTGTGGGCGGCGCCCTTTGGGGCCGCGGCGCGCCGTGCGGGAGGTCAGCTGATCGCAAATGGACGGATCCCCATCCAGGACATCATCGCTTCAATCGAAGCCGATGAAGCAGCCGAGACAGGAGGAGCTTGACATGCCACTGAGGCGCGCACGAGTGGGAAGAGTCGGCGTCGTTCGTGCGCCGGTCGCCAAGGCCGCTGTCGTCGGCGCCGCTGTCACACCCGGCCGTTCGCCGGTGGCTAAGGCCGCCGTCGTCGGTGCGGCTGTCACGCCGGGCCGCCGCCGCAGGATCTAGGCTCGCCCGATCGGGCCGGTTCCTCCTGCCCTCCGCGGAGGCTGACCCGGGTGACAGGGCAGGGGACGTACACGAGCGAGAGCAGGACCCAATATGGTGGCAGCGACGACGATACTGGCGATCATCATCATGTGGAGCCTTCTCTCCGGGCCGCTCGACCGGCGCGGGATCACGTCGGCCCTGTTCCTTACCGTCGCAGGATTCCTTGCCGGCGGATCCGGGCTTGGCCTGCTCGACATCTCCGCGGATTCCGCCGTGGTCGAGCGGGTGGCTGAGGTCGCCCTCGTCCTGCTTCTGTTCAGTGACGCCACGCGGCTCGACCTTCGTTCGATCAGTCACGAGCTTGGATGGCCGAAACGTCTCCTCCTGATCGGGTTGCCGCTGACGATGCTCGCCGGGGTGGGGGTTGAGGTGCTCGTTTTCCCCACTATGGCGCTCGCATCCGTGGTCCTTCTCGCCACGATGCTGACCTCGACCGACGCGGCTCTGGGCCAGAAGGTTGTCTCCGACCCGGCCGTGCCGGCCCGCGTGCGGCAGGCGCTCGACGTGGAGAGCGGACTCAACGACGGCCTTGCCGTGCCTTTCTTCCTCGTCGCCCTCGAGATCGCGAACGCGGATCTTGACACCGGAGTCACCTGGGCCGTCGTCAGCAACATGGCTGCTCAAATCGGGTGGGGACTCACCGGCGGACTGGCCGCCGGCATCCTGGGCGGGCTGCTGTTCCGTTTTGCCGATCGCCGTTCGTGGATCAGCGCAGACTGGCGGCAGATCGTGCTCCTGGCGGTGGCACTGCTGGCTTACACGATCGCCCTGACGCTCGGTGGAAGCGGCTTCATCGCCGCCTTCGTCGGTGGTCTCGCGTTCGGGAGCGTCTCGGGTGCACGCGCTTCGGTCGTGACGCTGTTCGCAGAGGAGACGGGCGGCCTCCTCGCCGCCGTCACGTGGATCGGGTTCGGAGCGCTGGCCTTAACCCTGGTCATCCCGGGCATCACCTGGCAGGTCATCCTCTACGCTGCGCTCAGCCTGACCCTGGTGCGCATGATTCCGGTCGCGATCGCCTTCGCCGATCAGGGTGTGAGGTGGCCGACTGTGGCGTTCATCGGCTGGTTCGGCCCGCGCGGGCTCGCGTCACTCGTGTTCGCGCTCCTCGCTCTCGAACGTGGAGTCCCTGAAGGCGAGGTTGTACTGACGACGGTGGTCGTCACCGTGGCCCTCAGCACCATCCTCCACGGCCTCACCTCGGTTCCACTGGTGGCCGCCTACCATCGCTGGTACAAGGGGCACACGGCGGAGCATTCGGTGGCGGCTGAGGCGACGCCGTCGACGATACCCCGCCGGCGACGCCAATTGCCCGGTGCCGATCCAACCACGCCCAGTAGCGACAGAGAGACCAGCTGAGGCGTTTGCGGCCAGCCAGCTGACGTTCCACAGTTGATGTGGCGCACTCAGCGGAGCTGCGTAGGTGTCCGGTAGCTCCGCTCCAGGAGGAATACGCTGATCACCAATGCCCACGCGGGAAAAATCAGGCTCACCCACACGCTGAAACTCGTCACGACCAGGAGCACGGCGGCGACGGAGTAGGTGAAGAGGGATGCCCACTTCGTCAGTGCGCCGGTGCGGAGCCACAGCGTTCCCAAAGACAGCATGAAGATGCCGGCCATGCGCAGGGCGTAGACGTTTTCGATCTGCAGGATGACTGCTCGGCTGATCGCCGCGGCCGACACGTCCGGTTCAGCGCCGGACTCGTACATCGAGAGCAGTGCTCCGGCGATGGCGGTGGCGACGAAGACCATGGCGAGGAAGAGGATACCGCTGCCGAGAAACACGGACGAGAACAACTTGTCCTCACCTTCGCCGAACGTGTCTCGGAGGACACCGATGTACCAGAGGAACATGATTCCGGCGAACGGCATCAACCACACGGCGATCCTGATGCGCGTTCCCGCATCGCCGGACCAGTCCGGGGCGGTCTCTGGCGTCTCGGGCAGCGCGGACCGGAGAAGAATGAGTCCGGCCGCGAAGAAGAGTGCGAACAGCACGCCCGCCAGGGACGCGGCTCGCGGCGACGCCAACGGCCGAGGCGGGCCTTCCTGCGATACGTCGGTCACACGCGCATCATAGTAGCGAACTGCCCGTCCGCAACACCTGCCGTGGGTTGCGGTTCTGTCCGGCCCCGACGGTGAGACCCTCACCGTGGCCGCCGCTGGTACCGACCGATGCGCGCTGCTGGGTCCGTTCAGCAGGGAGCGAGCGCCGAAGCCCTCGCCCGCGCAGGACGCCGACCACGTGTGATTCCCGGGACGGTCGGTGCGGCTGAACGCCCATCGGATGCGGCCTCGCACCTGAATGAGAACGATGATCAGTGCAGTGCAGTGCAGTGCAGTGCAGTGCAGTGCAGTGCAGTGCAGCGCAGGAAGCCGTCGAGACGCACGGCGTCTCCGAGTGCCACGGCTACCAGTCCGGCACCACGAAGTTGCTCCCCGGAAGCACCACTATGTGGGTGATCGCGGTGATGATTCGCACCCACCGAGTATCGGCTGAGCGGATCCGCGCAATGAACTTTTTCTGGCCCAGAGTACGAGTTCACGGACGACCCTGAGCTCATCAGGTGCGCTCGGCGGCTCCTGTGATGACGGCAGCGATCACTGCGCCGGCACCCTTTTCGACGGTGCCATTCAGAATGATCGCGTTGATGCGCTCAAGCGGGACGGAAAGTGGCACTGTGTGCACTTCGCCATCGCAGGTGAGGGTGATGGAGTCAACGCTGCCAATCCATGATGACCCGCTGCGCACGGTGGCGCCGAAGAGGGCTTCGCCGGCTCCGAAACAGACCACGCTGATGCCGTCGATTCGAACCTCTGACGGGTAGGTCAGAGTCACCCCGCCATCCTCACGTGGTACTTCCGCGTTCGGCACGGCCTGTAACGAACCTGACCCGAGAAAACTCGCACTCGTCGACGAAGCGTCGATGAAGGCGTCCGCCTGTGACTGAGCAGCCTCCCAGTCAAGTTCAGGAGACGAGGCGCAGGACGATAGAGAGACTGCGAGCGCGACAGAAATAACGAGCAAAGATCGGTGTCGGCGCATAGCGGTCAGCGTAGCATCGGGCATCGCACCGACCTCAGCACGCAGCTCAGCGTGTGACCTGTCCAAGGAGGAATCTCACCCAGGTGCGTCAACGTCGACAGGCTCAGGCCCGCATTCCCCATCCTCAGTAGGCGACCTTTTGTCGAGATATAACTTTTTTATAGTGCGATTACAGTCAGTGGAATGATATTCTAAAAAAATGACTGAAGCGGAACAGCCCACGCGCCGGGCACGGCAGGCGGAGGCAACTCGGGCGGAGATTGTCTCGGCTGCCGGGCGCCTGATGGTGCACAACGGCTACGTCGCCACCTCGATCAGCGACATCGCGGCCGAGGCCGGAGTGGCCGTGCAGACGATCTACAATTCCGTCGGCGCCAAGGCGGAGCTGCTCGCGGCCATCTTGGCGCGGGTGGCAGCGCAATCGGATGCGCCCGACCTTGTGTCGGCGTCCATGCGTGAGAAAATCGAGGGGGCTCGTAATGCCTCCGAGATTATTCGGATTCTCGCCGCTTGGTGTTCGGCCGTGAACGAACGCACGGCCGGCGTTCTTCGTGTCGTCACTGAGGCGGCCGTCATCGATCCGGACGTGGCGGAATTCGCCCGGCGGCAGGATGTCACCCGGTTGCGTGGCTACGGTGAGGTCGCCGCGGCCCTGCGCGTTCGCCGCGGACTGCGAGCAGGTCTGAGCGATCACGAGAGCGCCGCCGCGATCTGGGCCATCGGGCATCCTCAGGTCTATCGGACCCTCGTGCTGGACGTGGGCTGGTCCGTGACGGCCTACCGCGAATGGCTGGAAAAGACGCTTCACGGGGCTCTTCTGTAGGGGAGTGGGCGTGCGAAGTCGTGGAAGGTAAATATACTAGTGAGTTGGACCACTTGATCCACCCCCTCCCACCACCCCCCTGAACGGACTATTGCTGTGCTCAACGTGCAAGATCTCGAAATTCGCGTTGGAGCTCGCGTGCTCATGGAGGGCGTGAGCTTCCGTGTCGCCCACGGCGACAAGATCGGCCTTGTTGGGCGTAACGGCGCCGGCAAGACCACGCTCACGAAGACGCTCGCGGGGGAGACCAACCCCACTAAGGGTTCGATCAGTCACTCCGGTGAGATCGGCTATCTTCCTCAGGACCCCCGCGCGGGCGATCCCACGATGCTGGCGCGAACCCGAATCCTGGACGCTCGTGGCCTCGGCACGATCGCCTTGGGCATGCAGGAGTCCAGTCTCGACATGGCCAGCTCCGACCCGAAGGTCAGCGCTGCGGCGATGAAGAAGTACGGTCGCTTGACGGACGAATTCAACGGCCTGGGTGGGTACTCGGCGGAAGCGGAAGCGGCATCCATTGCCAGCAACCTCAAACTTCCCGACCACATTCTTGATCAGCCGCTCAGCACCCTCTCGGGTGGACAGCGTCGCCGCATCGAGCTTGCCCGAATTCTGTTCTCTGCGGCCGAGATGATGATTCTCGATGAGCCCACAAACCACCTCGACGCCGACTCTGTGGCATGGCTGCGTGAGTTCGTCAAGAACTACAAGGGCGGCTGCATCATCATCAGCCACGACATCGAACTAGTCGGCGAGACGGTCAACCGGGTTTTCTACCTCGATGCCAACCGCATGATGATCGATATCTACAACATGAACTGGAAGAACTACCTCTTGCAGCGCACGGCCGACGCCGACCGCCGCAAGAAGGAACGCTCCAACGCCGAGAAGAAGGCTTCGACCCTCCAGCTGCAGGCGGCCAAGTTCGGCGCCAAGGCCAGCAAGGCCGCGGCAGCGCACCAGATGGTCGCGCGCGCTGAGAAACTGCTCTCCGGGCTCGACGCCGTACGTGCGGTCGAGCGCGTGGCCAAGCTGCGTTTCCCCGAGCCCTCGCCGTGCGGGCGCACGCCGCTCATGGCCAAGGACCTGTCGAAGAGCTACGGTTCACTGGAAATCTTCACAGCAGTCGACCTGGCCATTGACCGCGGGTCCAAGGTGGTCATTCTCGGGCTCAACGGTGCCGGTAAGACCACGCTGTTGCGCATGCTGGCCGGAGTCGATATCCCCGACACCGGCACGATTGAGCCGGGCCACGGACTGCGCATCGGGTACTACGCGCAGGAGCACGAAACGATTGACGTCAAGCGGTCGGTTCTGGAGAACATGGTCTCATCGTCCCCGAGCATCACCGAGATGGAAGCGCGCCGTGTGCTCGGATCGTTCCTCTTCACGGGCGACGATTCAAACAAGCCGGCCGGTGTGCTGTCGGGTGGCGAGAAGACCCGCCTTGCCCTGGCCATGATTGTGGTCTCGGGTGCCAACGTGCTGCTTCTCGACGAGCCGACTAACAACCTCGACCCCGCGAGCCGTGAGGAGATCCTCGACGCCCTGGCACACTACGCCGGCGCCGTTGTGCTCGTGAGCCACGATGAGGGCGCCGTGCAGGCCCTCAACCCCGAGCGTGTGCTGATCATGCCCGAGGGTACGGAAGACCACTGGAACAAGGACTACCTGGACCTGATCGAGCTCTCCTAGCGGGCGCCTCGGGCCTCGGCTGTGAGGAATGTCTCGCGGGGTCTGGATCGCTCGTGCCTCGTGCCTCGACCGCGGATCCGCTGATCGAGGCGCGACGGGGGAGCCACCGAGCTGGTGAGTCGCGTCGTGCTGCCGCGGAATAGGGAAACGCGCTGCACTTCCCGAGGCGACCACGTCGGCCGATGCTCGGGCGTGGCTTGCGCGCTGTGGTGCGTGCTCTATGACTGGCGGTCGACGAGCTCGTCCTCGATTTCGGCATCGTTGCGGGGTTTGGCCGCCCGTCGACGGGCACGTTCGCCGGCGCGTTCGCGCTCGGCCGGGTCTGCGGCGTTGACGGAGCGGTATTCCTCCCGTATCGCCCAACCGAGGCCGACAAAAGCCAGGAGTCCGAAGACGAACCACTGGAACGCGTAAGACAGGTGTGGGCCTTCGTCCCGTACCGGCTTGACGACTGCCGTGGGACGATCCTCCAGGGGAGCAGGGTTCTCCGAGTCGAGCAGGCCGTAGGCGCCGGTATAGGTGGGCGTATCCAGGCGACCGGCAACGTCGGTCAGGTTGATCGTCGCGATCTGGTTTCCGCTCGCCGTGCGATTGTTCAGGGTCGGTTCGCCGGCCTTCAAACGAACGACCACGGTGACCTGACCCGCCGGCGGGGCGGGCACGACATCGGGGGCATCCTGCTCATTGCCGGTTGGAAGCCAGCCACGATCGACAACGAAGACGGTGCCGTCGTTGAGACGCAAGGGCGTGAGGACCTCAAAACCGGGACTGATGTTGAGCGGACGGTTGCGAACGAGGAGCTCATCGTCGACGAGGTACGTTCCCGTCATCATGACCGGAAGCCATTTCTGCGTCTCCGTGAATGAGTCCAGTCGAGGAAGGGCCTCGGCAACGGGTATCGGGGACGAATCAAAGTTCGCGTCGATCTTCGACAGTTCGGTCAGGGCTTCATCGCGGCGCGCCAACTGCCAGACGCCGAGTCCGGCGCAGACGGCAGCGAACAGCATCGTCAATGCGAGGTAGCCCGCCCAGCGTCGGGTGAACGCGAACTTCCATCCGGTCATGCCGTAACGTCGGCTTCGTCGAGGGGACGAACGGCGAGAGGGAAGTCCCGGGCCGTGAGGAATTCACGGAGGTAGTCCACGTGTTCCTCACAGGCGAGCCAGGTCTTCACGCGTTCTTCCGAATGGATGCCTGGATTACGCCAATCGATACGCCACACAGCGGCCGAGCGACACTCGGCGCGCGAACACGTCGCGGAGTCGAGCGGGGCGCCCAGACCGATCATTGATCGTCCCGAGTGCGCTCGCGCGCGGGCGGGTCTGCACGATAGATCTCAAGTCCACCCGGTCGCTGCACCTGCGAACGGGTCGGAGCCGACTGTACGTTGGCGACGATAACGGCAAAATACGGAAGGGCGATTGCGCCGATTGCGCACAGGAGCAGCCACCAGCCGTGTACAAAGAGCATCAGTACGATGCACACCACCCGGATACCCATGGCGACCGTGTACTTGATCATTCGGCTGCGACGTTCCGCGTCAGGGGAGACGGGAAGTGAGGTGATCGACTGCTGCTTCATGTCGTGATGCGCTCCGATACAGCGGGTGACTTTCCGCTTCGTTCAGTTTACGTCTCGCTACGAGTCAACGACGACGCCTTAAGCTGTGAATCAACGGGTGAAATTATTGCCGCGCCACCAGAAAAGGAATGTGCATGACTACGACACGAACTGTTCTCGTCACCGGGGGCAACCGCGGCATTGGCTTCGCCATTGCGGAGGAATTCATCGCCCAAGGGCATCGAGTGGCCGTCACGTCGCGTTCGGGGCACGGACCTGAAGGCAGCCTCACGGTTCGCGCCGACGTGACCGACGCTGCATCCGTTGACGCGGCGTTCACCGAGATCGAAGCAACCCTCGGCCCGGTGGATGTCGTCGTGGCCAATGCCGGCATTACCAAGGACATGCTCTTGATGCGCATGTCTGAGGACGACTTCACCTCGGTGATCGACACCAACCTCAGCGGCGCGTTCCGTGTGGTCAAGCGCGCGTCGAAGGGAATGCTCAAAGCACGATTCGGGCGGATCGTGCTCATCTCCAGTGTCGTGGGCCTCTACGGATCCGCCGGCCAGGTGAACTACTCGGCATCGAAGAGCGGCCTGGTGGGGCTGGCCCGTTCGGTGACACGCGAACTGGGCTCGCGTGGCATCACCGCGAACGTGGTTGCCCCCGGTTTCATCGAGACCGATATGACCGCCGAACTCCCCGCCGCGACGCAGGCCGACTATAAGAAATCCATTCCGGCCGGTCGTTTCGCCACGCCGACCGAGGTGGCTCGGGTGGTGACCTGGCTCGCGGGGGACGACGCCGGGTACATCTCCGGAGCGGTCATTCCGGTTGACGGCGGCCTGGGTATGGGGCACTAGCCCCGGATTCATCAGCCGCGAAGGCCGAGCACGGCCAGAACCTGACTGAGGTCCCCGTTATCGATGGCGAGATCGGCGCTGGCCTTCACGACTGGTTTGGCGTTGAAGGCGATGGAGAGTCCGGCGGCGGCCATCATGCGCAGGTCGTTGGCGCCATCGCCGATCGCCACGGTCCGCATGAGTGGCAGGCTCTCGAGGGCCGCCCACTCGCGAAGGGCAGACGCTTTGGCTTCGGCGTCGATAATCGGTCCGGAGACCCGACCGGTCAGTAACCCATCGACGACGTCCAGACGATTCGCTCGCCAGCGATCGAGGTGGAGCTGAGCGGCCAGCGGGTCGAGCAGCTCATGGAACCCGCCCGAGACCGCGGCCACGCGGCATCCGTGGGCGTGGAGGCCCGAAACAAGCTCCGCCACGCCGTCGGTTGGACGGATAAGACGCAGGACATCGGCGAAAACTGTCTCGGGGAGACCGGCCAGGGTCTGCACCCGGGCCCGCAGGCTCTCTGCGAAGTCGAGGTGACCCAGCATGGCGCGTTCGGTGACGGATGCCACGAGCTCGCGCGAGCCCGCAGCATCGGCCAGGAGCTCGATGACCTCATCCTGGATCAGGGTGGAGTCCACGTCCAGGACGACGAGAAAGCGTGTTGCGGATGTCACGGCTGTACGCGAACGCCCTTGCCAACCACGGTGATTCCCGACTCGGTGACGCTGAATCCGCGTGCCAGGTCGCGTGCGCGGTCGACGCCGATTGTGGCGCCGGCCTCGACGACGACCTCCTTGTCGAGCACCGCGCGGTGAACCACGGCTCCCGCGAGAATCTGCACGCGGTCGAAGACGATGGAATCGACCACCTCGGCCCCGGAGCCGATGACCGTCCACGGTCCGAGGACGCTGCGCTCGATGTGACCCCCCGAGATTACGCAGCCGAGGGACACGATCGAGTCGATCATCGTGCCGAGGGCACCGCGTGCGTCCCGCACGAATTTCGCGGGCGGCGAGTTGAGCTGCTGGCTGAAAATCGGCCATTCCTGGTTGTACAGGTTGAAGACGGGCAGGGCGGAAATCAGGTCCTGGTGTGCCTCGAAGAACGAGTCGATCGTTCCCACGTCCCGCCAGTAGTAGCGGTCGCGGTCCGTCGAACCCGGTACGTCGTTGCGCTGCAAGTCATAGACGCCTGCCTCGCCACGGGCCACGAAATCTGGCACGATGTCGCCACCCATATCGTGGCTCGAGTCGGTGCGCTCTCCGTCGCGGAGAACGGCTTCGATGAGAGCGTCCGTGTTGAAGACGTAGTTGCCCATGGATGCGAACACCTCGTGGGGCGCATCGGCGAGGCCCACCGCATCCTTGGGCTTCTCTCGGAACTCGGAGATGCGGTCGGGCGCGCCGGCATTGACCTCGATGACACCGAACTGGTCGGCCAGCCCGATGGGCTGGCGGATGGCAGCGACTGTGGCCTGGGCACCGGACGCGATATGGGCCGTGATCATCTGGCTGAAGTCCATGCGGTAGACGTGGTCTGCACCGACCACGACAACGATGTCGGGCTTCTCGTCGTGAATGAGGTTCAGGCTCTGCAGGATCGCGTCCGCTGAACCGCTGAACCAGCGCTTGCCGAGGCGTTGCTGGGCGGGGACAGATGCGATGTACGAGTTCGAGAGTCCACCGGACATATGCCAGGTCTGGGAGACATGGCGATCCAGGCTGTGGGACTTGTACTGGGTGAGCACAACCACCTGGGTCAGCCCGGAGTTGATCAGATTCGATAACGCGAAATCAATGAGACGGTAATGGCCGCCAAAGGGCACGGCGGGCTTGGCTCGGTCCTCGGTCAGCGGCATCAGCCGCTTTCCCTCACCACCTGCGAGTACTATTCCAAAGATCTTCTTGGCCTTCATGTGTACAGAGTAAGGCACCATCGGGGGTGTCTGTGCGCGCTTTGTGCATGAGTGATGCCCCCGCCTGCGCTAGTTTTACTGCATGCGAGTGGATCTACTGACCAAGGAATACCCGCCCGAGATCTACGGCGGGGCCGGCGTGCA
>NZ_JPRS01000045.1 GCF_000738085.1 Cryobacterium sp. MLB-32 | reverse complement strand
GTTCTGCTAGCGGCCGAACTTGGGCGAGAAGATCTTGGCGATGATGCGAGCGATCAGGTTGAGCGCCATCACGATCAGGATCAGGGTGAGTGCACCGGCCCAGGCGCGATCGATGTAGGCCTGCGAATCGACGCCCTGGCTCGCATACTGGTTGTACACGAACACCGGGAGAGTCATCATGCGCTCACTGAACAGATCGTAATTCATGCTCGCCGTGAATCCCGCGATGATCAGCAGGGGGGCGGTCTCGCCGATGACGCGAGCGATGGAGAGCATGATGCCCGTGACGATTCCGGCAATTGAGGTGGGCAGAACAACCTTGACGATGGTGAGCCACTTCGGCACCCCGAGGGCGTAGGCGGCCTCTCGAAGCTCGTTCGGCACCAGCTTGAGCATTTCCTCGCTGGAGCGGACGACGACAGGGATCATGAGCACCGAGAGCGCGATCGCGCCACCGAACCCAAAGCGGATACCGGGATCGTTGAAGAGCAGGGCGAACAGTGCGAACGCGAACAGCCCGGCCACGATGGACGGGATGCCCGTCATCACGTCGACGAAGAAGGTGATGGCCCGGGCCAGCTTGCCACGCCCGTACTCCACGAGGTAGAGAGCCGTGAGGAGACCGATCGGAACGGAGATGACCGTGGCCATTCCGGTGATCAGCAGCGTGCCCATGATGGCGTGCAGCACGCCACCGCCCTCGCCGACCACGTTGCGTTGCGATGACGTGAAGAACGTGGGCGTGAGGAAGGCCGGCAGGCCATTCGCGACGGTGGTGTAGAGGATGGAGATCAGCGGCAACAGCGCGATCACGAACGCGGTGGTCACGAGCGCGGTCATCAGCCGGTCGGTGGCTTTGCGTGAACCCTCAACCGCACGGGAGAACACGTAGATGCCCGCGCAGTAGAGCACGGTGCCGACGACGAGGGTGCCGACGAGGTTGAAGCCGTCGACGGCGCCGGACATGCTCAGCACGCCAAAGAATGCCGCGGAAACGGCCCAGCTGGCCAGCATGATCCAGAGGGACGAGCGCTTGGGCAACTTGCCGGCCGTGAGGGAGTTGGTCAGAGGCCGGGCCTCCGTGACGGATGTCATCAGTTCGCTCCCGAAAATGCCTTGCGGCTGTTGATTATGACGCGCGCGATCATGTTGACGATCAGGGTGACGACAAAGAGGATGAGGCCGGTCGCGAGCAGGATGTTGACTCCGATGCCGTTGGCTTCGGGAAAGTTCAACGCGATGTTGGCGGCGATGGTGGTGGGGTTCTGCGACGTGAGGAGCACGAAGCTGACCACTGCGCTAGGCGAGAGCACCATGGCAACGGCCATGGTCTCACCGAGGGCACGGCCGAGGCCGAGCATGGACGCGGAGATGATTCCGGGGAGTCCGAAGGGTAGCACCGCCATGCGGATCATTTCCCAGCGGGTGGCGCCCAGGGCCAGCGCGGCTTCCTCGTGCAGGAGCGGCGTCTGCAGGAAGATCTCCCGGCAAATGGCGGTGATGATCGGGAGGATCATGACGGCCAGCACGATGGCGACGGTCATGATCGTGCGTCCGGTCCCGGAGACCGGACCCGCGAACAAGGGGAACCAGCCGAAGACATCCACGATGTTGGAGTAGAAGGGCTGCACCAGGGGAGCCAGTACGGTGATTCCCCACAGGCCGAAGACCACGGACGGCACGGCGGCGAGCAGGTCGATGACATAGCCCAGGCCCTGAGCTAGTTTGCGCGGTGCGAAGTGGGAAATGAAGAGGGCGATACCGATTGCGATCGGCACGGCCATGATCAGGGCAAGGATGGCGGACCAGATGGTGCCGAAGACCAGGGGGCCCACATACGACCAGAAGTTGGTGATATCCCCGCTGAACTCGTCTGCGGGTGCCACAAAGGCGGGGATGCTCTCGATGAGCAGAAAAATGGCGACTGCGGCCAGAACCGCGAGGATCAGGCCGCCGGAGATGACCGTTGCTCCGGAGAACACCCGGTCGCCGGGTCGTTGCCGTGCCTTGATCGTGGTGGCGGCAACAGTTGTCGTCATGCCGGGCATCTCCTGAATCGTGTTGTCTGAATGCTGTGCTGCGGGTGATGAGGCCTGCTGGAAACAAGCCGTATACCTAGTCTGCCCGATCGGCACCCGCACACGTGCGGATGCCCGATCGGGCGACTGTATGCGGGGTATTACTTGACGGTTGCGAGAACCGCCGCGACGCTTGCTTCGAGCTCGGCCGTCAGCGGTGCGACGCCGGCGGCGTCTTCAGCTACGGTCTGGCCTTCAGCGCTGGCGATGTACGAGACGTACGCGTTCACGAGGGCGCCCTGTTCGGCGTCGGCGTACTCGTTGCACACGAGAGCGTAGCTCACGAGCACGAGCGGGTACTCGGCCGGGTTGGTCGTGGTGCGGTTGATGTTGACGGCGAGGTCGTCAGCTGCGCGACCCTCGACGAGCGGGGAACCGGCGACAACCTCGGCTGCAGCCTCGGGGGTGTAGGCGACGAATTCATCGCCGACCTTGAGCTTGGCGGTGCCGAGGTCGCCGGCCTGGGAAGCGTCGGCGTAGCCGATGGTGCCCACTCCGTTGGTCACAGCGGAGATGACGCCGGAGGTACCCTGCGCACCCTCACCGGACTGGAACGGGAACGTGTCGGCGCCCTTTGCAGTCCACACGGACGGTGCGGTCTGGAAGAGGTAGTCGGTGAAGTTCTTGGTGGTTCCCGAGTCGTCCGAGCGGTGCACGGCGTTGATCGCGCTCGACGGAAGCGTGGCGTCGGGGTTGAGCGCAACGAGAGCCGGGTCATTCCAGGTGGTGATCGTGCCGGCGAAGATCTTCGCGAGGGTGTCGGAATCCACGTTGAGGTCGGTGACACCCTCCACGTTGAAGACAACGGCGATCGGCGAGATGTACACGGGCAGGTTGACGGCCTTGGAGGTCGGCGCGCAGGATGCGAACGTTCCGGCGAGTTCTTCGTCGCTCAGGTAGGAGTCGGAGCCGGCGAATGCGGTTCCGCCGGAGATGAATGCTTCACGGCCTGCGCCGGATCCGGTGGGGTCGTAGTTGACCGTGACGTCCGGGTTGGCCTTCTGGAATTCCGCGATCCATGCCGTCTGGGCTGCGCCCATGGACGATGCGCCGGCAGCGTTCAAGGTGCCGGTCAGGGTGCTGGCGGCGGCGTCGCCGGACGCGGTGCCACCCTCGTTTGCGGCGCAGGAGGAAAGTGCCAGTGCTGCGACGATGGCGATGACCGCGGGGCGGCCATAACGCTTAAAGTTCACGTGAGTCCCTTTCAGGGTTAAATCGAAACTGTGCTGCGATGCAGGCCGGTGCCGACCCATACGTGAACATATTCATTGAGATTAACGGGACCCTGCCGTGCAGGTTAACGGAAGATGAACGATGGCACCTACAGGAGGGGAGCGTACCGTTCGATCGCGATGATGCCGGCACTCGGGTTTTCAGCCGACAGATGCACGACGGAGAAGGCGCCGGTCTCCAGTGCTGCCGCATCTGAGAGTGCCGTATTGGGTGTGCTGCCGGTGGCCAGGCCGATTTCACGCATGATTTCCGGGAGAACGGGGCCGTGGCTGCAGAGGACCGCCGTCTTGCGGGAGCGCACGCGCTTGCCGATGACGCTGCGCACATCGGCTTCACCGCTTTCGAGCGCGTCCTGGCTGATCAGGTCGGTCTGCTTGATCGGGATGCCGGTGGTGGCGGCGAGCGGGGCGACCGTGGTCACGCACCGGGTTGCCGTGCTGGAAATGATGCGCTGGGGCTGCCAGGCCATGAGCGTGTTGACGACGCTCGCGGCCTGCCGTACGCCGCGAGCGGTGAGCGGACGTTTGCTGTCGGGCCCCTCGCCGTTGCGCGCAACAGCTTTGCCGTGGCGCAGGGCGATCAGGGCGAACGTTCGCGTGATGCCGGCGTCGACCAGCGCGGAGAATGCCTCGAGTATCTCGACGTCGGCCGGGTAGCTCAGGTAGGTGCGGGCTTTCTTGATGGTGACCCATTCGATGGCTGCGACCTCGCCATTAGGCACGAAGGTCGAGCGCCGGATGGCATCCGGGGTGATCTCGGCTGCCCAGTAGTGCACGACCTTGGTACGCCCGTCGGGCATGTCATAGTGCGAGATGCCGAGCGGCACGCCGAGGGCGACCGTGAGACCGGTCTCTTCGGCGACTTCGCGCACGGCCGTGCGGGGGAGAGATTCGCCGGGGTCCACCTTCCCCTTGGGGATGGTGACGTCACCGTGCACCGTGCGGTGGATGAGCAGCACGTGCATGCGGCCCTCGATGAGTCGCCAGCAGACGGCGCCGGCCGCATAGACGGTTGGATCGGCGGCGGGAGTCGAGCTCATCGGCGGGTTCCCGGGCGCTTGCGCTGGCTGATCTGCAGCATCAGGCGATTCTGCATATCGTCGAGGGGGGCGCCGGCGGCGTCCCTGTCGTGGCGGGTCCAGTGCCCGGTCTCATCGAGCCACCACGACGACGTGCGCTCGCTCATGGCGCGTTCGAACAGGCTCTCGATCTCCATCTGGTGCGCCGGGTCCACCAGCCGCACGAGCGCCTCGACGCGACGGTCGAGGTTGCGGTGCATCATGTCGGCGCTTCCGATGTAGACCTGGGTGTCCCCGAGGTTGTGGAAGGAGAAGATGCGGGAGTGTTCGAGGTAGCGGCCGAGGATCGAGCGCACCTTGATGTTCTCGCTCATTCCCGGCACGCCGGGCTTGAGGCTGCAGATGCCGCGAACCCAGATGTCGACGTGCACGCCGGCCTGGCTGGCGCGGTAGAGCGCATCGATGATGTCTTCGTCCACCATCGAGTTGACCTTGATGCGGATGCCGCTGGTGGCGCCGGAGAGAGCGTTGGCAGTTTCGACCGCGATGTGCTTGAGAAGCGCCTTGCGCAGGTGCAGGGGCGCCACAAGCAGGCGCTTGAACTTCTTTTCGATGGCGTAGCCGGAGAGCTCGTTGAAGAGTCGCGTGAGGTCCTTGCCCACCTGGGGGTCGGCCGTCAGCAGACCGAGGTCTTCGTACATGCGGCTGGTCTTCGGGTTGTAGTTTCCCGTTCCGATGTGGCTGTAGTGACGCAGCACACCCTTTTCGTAGCGCACCACGAGGGCCAGTTTGCAGTGCGTCTTCAGGCCGACGAGGCCGTAGACGACGTGCACGCCGGCCTTCTCAAGCTTGCGCGCCCAGGTGATGTTGGCCTGCTCGTCAAAGCGTGCCTTGATTTCCACGAGGGCGAGCACCTGCTTGCCCGAATCCGCGGCCGCGATCAGCGCCTCGACGATCGGGCTGTCACCCGACGTGCGGTAGAGCGTCTGTTTGATCGCGAGTACGTTCGGGTCGGCCGCTGCCTGCTCGAGGAAGGCCTGCACGCTCGTGGCGAAAGACTCGTAGGGGTGGTGCAGCAGCACGTCCTGGTGGGCGATGGCGCTGAAGATATCGGGTTCTGCGTTCGGCTCCGCGGGAAGCAGGGCGGCCGCGGTGGTGGGCACGTGCTTGGGGAAGTGCAGGTCGGGACGATCGATGCGCAGGTCGAAGAGACCGCCGAGGTCGAGCGGCGCCGGCAGGTGGTAGACCTCCTGCTCGGTGACGTCGAGCTCACGAACCAACAGGCCGAGCGTCACCTCGTCCATATCTTCGGTGATCTCGAGCCGAATGGGCGGACCGAACCGACGTCGCAGCAGCTCCTTCTCGAGCGCCTTGATCAGGTTCTCGGTCTCGTCCTCGTCGATTTCCACGTCTTCATTGCGGGTGACGCGGAATACGTGGTGCTCGAGAATCTCCATGCCGGGGAACAGGTCGCCGAGCTGATTGGCGATCAGGTCTTCGAGGGCGATGAAGCGGATGCGGTTGACCGACTCGGTGCGGTCCACGCGCACGAACCGGGGCAGCATGGGGGGCACCTTGAGTCGGGCGAATTCCTGCTTGCCCGTCTTCGAATTGCGCACGCGTACCGCCAGGTTGAGCGAGAGCCCGGAGATATAAGGGAACGGATGCGCCGGGTCGACGGCGAGAGGCATCAGCACGGGAAAGATCTGGTTGGAGAAATACGTGCGCAGCGACCGGCGGTCATCGTCGCCGAGGCTCTGCCAATCGACGACATCCACGCCGGATTCCGCCAAGGCGGGGCGCACGAGTTCTTGGAAGGCGAGCGCATGCCGGGCCTGCAGGGCATGCGCGGTCGTGGAGATGTCGCTCAGCACGTCCTGCGCGGCTCGGCCCACGTTGGTGGGCACGGCGAGCCCGGTGAGGATGCGGCGCTTGAGACCGGCCACGCGCACCATGAAGAACTCGTCGAGGTTGCTGGCGAAGATGGCCAGGAAGTTGGTGCGTTCCAGCACCGGGAGGGTGGGGTCCTCGGCGAGTTCGAGCACGCGCTGGTTGAACGCGAGCCAGCTGAGCTCGCGATCCAGGTACCGGTCGCTCGGGAGCGCCGGATCTGTCTTGCCGAAGAGTGGATCGAAGTCGTCGTCAAAGTCGCTGCCGAGACCGGAATCCGCCTGGGTAATTTCGCCGTCCATCTCACTATCCTTCCAGCTTCGTTACCGTCCGGTCGACGATCCGGGTGAACATCGTCTTAAGCGGGCCGATTCGGTGATTCTCGGCGTACGCGTCGGTACTGCACGTCGACCGTGTGGTCGGTGAAACCGAGTGACCGGTAGAGGTGCACCGGACCCGCGCTGTCGGCCTCGACGTACAGTGCGGCCGTCGTGCAGCCACGCTCGCGCAAACGACGCAGTCCGGCATTCATCAGGGCCCGGCCGAGGCCGGCGCCGGCGGCATCGGGATGCACGCCCACCACATATATCTCGCCCATATCCGCCTCCACCTTGAGCCAGTTATACCCCCGCATTCGACCTTCGGCGTCGCGAATGATCAGAAAATCACCCGCCTCGAACCAGTGCTCGGCCTGCCGGGCCTGCAGATCGCTCTCGGTGATCGCGCCCTGCTCGGGATGAGCGGCGAAAACGAGCGCATTCAGTGCAACCCATTCGCGCTCGTCGATGCCCGCGCGGAACGCGTCGATCACGAAGCCCTCCGGAGCGCCGGGATCGTCGGCCGGAGCGGACTCCGGGGCCAGTGGCATGCGCAGCTCCAACAGGGTTCGGACCGCCGCGAAGCCCCAACGCACGGCGAGCGATCGCGCTCCGGGGTGGTCGCCGTGTGACCAGGCCGACACGTCGGCGGATGCCTCGGCGGGCGATTCGGCGAACAAAGCGTCGAGAGCCGCGCCGCCGTGACCCCGGCGGCGGTGTTCGGGGGCGATCACGAGATCCAGTTCGTCCAGCCCAGTGATGGCGGCGCCGACGGTTTCGGTGGCCCCTCGGGTCGTTGGGCTTGCCGCGGGGGCGACCGCGCGCACCAGGTGGGCCGAGCGTCGCCCGGCACGCAGATCGAAGAGGGCTTGCTCGTTGAAGGGCGAGTACCCGTCGGCGGCAGTGGCCTCTGACGCGACCCGGTCGAAATCCGCCAGGCCCGCGGCGTCCGTCGTCGCAATCACGGTCGCCCGAGCGGTGGTGTCGCCGGTCTGGTCAGGCGCGGATGGAATTGGGTATGCGTTCATCGTTGTCCTCATGCACATTGAATCGGTAGCCCACGTTGCGCACGGTACCGATGAGTGATTCCTGATCGCCGAGTTTTGCCCGCAACCTTCGCACGTGCACGTCGACCGTTCGGGTGCCGCCGAAATAGTCGTAGCCCCAGACCTCGCTCAGCAGCTGCTCGCGCGTGAACACCCGCGACGGATGCGCGGCGAGAAAGCGCAGGAGCTCGAATTCCTTATACGTGAGGTCCAGCGGTTTGCCGTGCACCTTAGCGGAGTAGCTCGCCTCGTCGATGACGACACCGGCGGCGCGGATGGTGGGCGAGGGCTCGTTGCGGGACACTCGGCCGGCATTGAGCCGGATACGCGCATCGACCTCGGCGGGCCCGGCCGAATCGAGCACGACATCGTCGACGCCCCAGTCGGGGCTCACCGCGGCGAGGCCGCCCTCGGTGATCACGAGGAGTAGCGGAACGGACAGGCCCGTGGTGCGCAGGATCTGGCAGAGGGCCTTGGCGGCCGCCAGATTGGCGCGGGCGTCGACAACAATAATGTCTGAATCCGGCGCACTGATCAACTGATCCGGCTGCGCCGGAATTATGCGCGTGCTGTGTGACAGCAGCGCCAGGGCCGGGAGAACATCATTGTTGACCGCCGAGGTCAGGATCAACAACTGCAAGCGAGGCCTCCAAGTATCGTGCGCCTTATCTTACCGTGCACGTGAAAAGCTCCGCGGCAGGGCACAATGGAACAGTGAGCGGGCAGTGGAATTCCATCGTGGCAGTCTGGGTGCTGGCCGTCGTCGGCGCGGTTCTCACCGGAGCGCTCGCGTCTCCCGGTCACGTGCTGTCAGGGTTCGGGCTCACACTGGCCGGTTCTATCCTCATTGCGCTGTGCCTTCAACTGGCGACCGGCCGCAAAGAAGGGTACGTACTCAGGGTGACCGCGAGCATTGTCGGTGCCGTGATCGTGCTGGGCGCCGCGAGCATCGTGTTCGCCGTTCTCCAGCTCGGCTGACCGGCCCGGAGGCTGAACGGGGGGCGTTCACCCGCACCGGGCGCGACATCGCCGAGCACTAGACTGTGGGCATGCCTCTGCTTGCAATCGAACTCTTCTTCCTGGGCCTGCTGGGCCTTGCCAGCCTCTCGATCGCCTGGGTTTCCGGGCTGGTCGTCTTCAAGCTCTTCCGGGGGCAGCGTTAGCCTTCATGCGTGATCTTCCCGTCGGCCTGCCCTCCGAAATTGTGCCGCTGTCGTGGCTGCTCGGTGTCTGGGAAGGTTCTGGCGTGCTGGAATACCAGATCGGTGAGGAGTCGGTCAGCCGCACCTTCGGGCACCGGCTGAGCTTCAGCCATGACGGTTTGCCGTACCTGAACTACAACTCCTACACCTGGCTCGAGCCGGAATCCGGAGCCGAGGGCGACGAGAAGACGCCGCTCGCGACGGAAACCGGATACTGGCGGCTCAGTCGCCCGCAGACCAACGGCGACCCGGGCCCGGGGCTGCTGCCCGGTGACGGTGATCGGCCGTTCACCACCACGGATGCCGTCGAAACGCTGCGCAACGCGGCCGGTGGGTTCGATATCGAGGTCGTGCTGGCCCACCCGTCGGGCTTAGCCGAACTCTATCTGGGCCAGGTCAAGGGCCCGAGAATCGATCTCGCGACCGATGCTGTGGTGCGTACCGCAGGCGCCAAGCCCTACGCTGCCGCCACCCGCCTGTATGGCCTCGTCGACAACCACCTGCTCTGGGCATGGGACATCGCCGCCCTCGGCCAGACGCTGCGCACGCACGCGTCCGGTCGGCTCGCCCGAGCCGAGTAGGTCACCTCCGCGCCCGCACCGGTGCTCGTTGAGCCCGGTGCTGGTTCAGCCCCGTGCTCGTTTCGCCGGGTGCTGGCTCAGTCCCGCGTTCGTTCAGCCCCGTGTGTGTTCAGTCCTGTGTGTGTTCAGCCGGGTGTGTGTTCAGCCCGGTGGGAATACAGTGGAAGCGATGACTCACATGACGAATTCCCCCCTGCTCGACCTCGATGGAGGCGTTCAGGCCGAAGGTATCGATGCCGGTGTCGCGGCACACTATGGCAACCCGATGATCGAACAGCGGTCGCTGCTCGCTGGCCGCGGTCTCGTTGATCTTTCCCACCACGGAGTGTTGGGCGTGTCGGGGCCGGATCGTCTCACCTGGCTGAACTCGATCGCGAGTCAGGAACTGCGCAGTCTCGCTGTCGGCGAATCCACCGAGACGCTGCTGCTCGACCCCTCCGGGCACCTCGAATATGCCATCCGTGTGCTGGATGACGGCGTTCAGGCATGGCTCCTCGTTGAGGCGGCCGAACTGCCCGGGCTGCAGGCGTTCCTCGACAAGATGAAGTTCACGCTGCGCGTGCAGATCGTCGACTTCACGCTGAGCTATGCCACGATCGGCTCCATGGCCGTGGAGCCGGCGGATGTGCTCGGGAGTGTCGGCCTCGAGGTGGCGAGTCCCAACGGGGTTGCGCTCGCCTGGCATGACCCATGGGTGGCGGTGTCCCGCGGCGGCTACCAGTACGCCGAGGTGGCCGAGCATCCCGGGGCGTCCTGGCGCTGGACCGAGATGCTGGTCGTGCGCCCCGAGCTGCCCGTGCTGCGGGACAACCTTGCGGCCCACCCCGTGGTGGTGCCCGCCGGGCTCCTGGCCCTCGAGGCGCTGCGCATCGCCGCCTGGCGCCCGCGTCGGGCCATGGAGGTTGACGACAAGACCCTGCCGCACGAGCTTGACTGGCTGCGCACCGCTGTGCATCTGAATAAGGGCTGCTACCGCGGTCAGGAGACCGTCGCCAAGGTGCATAACCTCGGGCACCCGCCCCGGCGTCTCGTCATGCTGCACCTCGACGGATCCGAGGGTGTACTTCCGGTGCACGGCGACGACGTTCAGGCGGATCGCGTGCGCAAGGGGCCGGCAGCGGAATCGGCGACCGAATCGGCGACCGAACCGGCGATCGAGCGCGTCACGGTCGGCACTGTGACCTCGAGCGCCATCCACTATGAGCTCGGCCCGATCGCGCTCGCCGTGGTCAAGCGCAACGTGCCGGGCACCTCCACGCTGTTCGTGGAATCGCAGGATGTGTCGATTTCGGCCAGCCAGCAGGTGATCGTGCCGCAATCGGCCGGTTCGGTGGCCGACATTCCCCGGCTGCCGCGACTCGGCGGTCGCAGCTCCGTGCAGTGAGTGCGGCGTGCCCCTACTCGATAGAGTAAGGGCATGTCTGCCCCTTATACCCTCGTCCTTCTTCGCCACGGCCAAAGCACATGGAACCAGCAGAATCTGTTCACCGGTTGGGTGGACGTTCGCCTCAGCGAGCAGGGCGTCACGGAAGCCAAGCGCGCCGGTGAGCTGCTGAAAGACGCGGGGCTGCTGCCCGACGTTCTGCACACGAGCCTGCTCAGCCGCGCCATCCAGACCGCGAACCTCGCGCTCGAGGAGGCCGACCGCCTCTGGGTGCCCGTGAAGCGCTCCTGGCGCCTCAACGAGCGCCACTACGGGGCGCTCCAGGGACTCGACAAGGCCGAGACCCTGGCCACCTACGGTCAGGAGCAGTTCATGCTCTGGCGCCGCTCCTTCGATACCCCGCCGCCCGTGCTCGCTGACGACAACGAGTGGTCGCAGGTCGGCGACGCACGGTACGCCGGCCTCGGTGACGACCTGCCGCGCACGGAGTGCCTCAAGGACGTTGTCGAGCGGATGCTGCCCTACTGGCAGTCGGACATCGTCCCCGACCTCCGTACCGGCCAGACGGTTCTGGTGACCGCGCACGGCAACTCGCTGCGCGCCCTCGTCAAGCACCTCGATGGCATCTCCGATGATGCCATCGCCGAGCTCAACATCCCCACCGGAATCCCGCTCGTGTACACACTCGGCGACGACATGATGCCGCTCGGACCCGGCGAGTACCTCGACCCGGAGGCCGCCGCTGCCGGGGCCGCCGCCGTCGCTGCGCAGGGCAACAAGAAGTAGTCGAGCACCAACGACGAAGAGCCCCCCACCTCGCGGTGGGGGGCTCTTCGTCAGTGTGCCAGGGTTACGCGTTGATGTCCTGGTGCCAGGAGCCGGTACCGAGGTACTGCACCTTCTTGGCGATGGACACGGCGTGGTCGGCGAAACGTTCGTGGTACCGGCTGGCGAGGGTGGCGTCGACGGTGTCGGCGGCCAGACCCTTCCAGCTGTCACCGAGAACCGCCTCGAACACACTGAGGTGCAGCGCGTCCACCTTGTCGTCCTCATTGCGGATGGCCTCCGCGAGCTTCATGTCTTCGGTCAACAGCAGGTTGGTGAGCATCTGCGAGATGACCACGTCGAGCGCCCCCATCTGAGCAAACGTGCCGCGCAGGCCCTTGGGAATGACCTTGTCGGGGAAACGGTAGCGGGCCAACTGCGCGATGTGGGTCGACAGGTCGCCCATCCGCTCAAGGGATGCGCTGATGCGCAGTGCGCTCACCACGATGCGCAGGTCTTTGGCCACCGGCTGCTGGCGCGCAAGGATCGTGATGGCGAGCTCGTCGAGTTCGACGGTCAGTTCGTCGATCTTCTCGTCTTCGGTGATGGCCTCTTCGGCGAGACGAACGTCGGACTCGTTGAAGGCACGAGTCGCCTTGTCGATGGAGATGGCGACGAGTCGCGAAATCTCGACGAGGCGCGATTGCACCTCGGCCAGCTCCGATTGAAATACTTCACGCATGGGTGTGTGGTCCTTTCTCAGGCGTGGGCATCCCCCTGGCGCAGACCCGCTTAGACCGGCTCTGGCCCGCATTGGCCCCGACAAATTGTGCCGCATCAAAGTGAACGGGAGATGCCGGGGGATTGAACAGTTACTAAAGTACAGGGTATGCAGCCCCTCCGCTGCGTCTGGCACCCCAGAAACG
>NZ_JPRS01000044.1 GCF_000738085.1 Cryobacterium sp. MLB-32 | reverse complement strand
GCCGTGCTTCCACAGCGTTCCCACGTCCTCCTCGTGCATGCAGATGCCGTTCTCGATCGTGAACGGGTTTCCCAGTTCGTCGGCGAGCACCGCGTCGAAGTATGTGATCTCTCCCACGCAATCGCAGCCGAGGGCCAGCGAGTTGGTGAAACGTCCGTACAGGTACTCTCCGGTGTCGAAGTAGTTCTGCCAGAAACGCACCGGCGACGGGTCGCCGTAGGGAACCAGCATCTCGTTGATGGAGGCGCGGTAGATGATCGGGCGTTCCTCGCCGGCATCGTTGAACGAGAGCTGGCGCAGCACGAGGCCCTCGCGAGTGTCGAAGCCCACCTGGAACTTCCAGTTCGCCCAGGTGACCCACTCGCCGTCCACCTCGAAGCTCGGCCCTTCGGGCTGGCTGATCACGATCGGCTTGAGCGTGGTGAGCGGGGTGCCCTGCACGGCCGGGTCGTCGAAGTTGCCGCTCTCCGCGGGGATGTCGAGCACGGCGGCGTCGATCAGCCGGGTGATGGTGCGCGCTGCCGTGTCGACGTAGGCGCTGAGCCCGTCGACCGGGTGTGCCCATGGGTGGTCTTCCGGGTAGTCCTGGCGGAAGGCGAGCACGCGCACGATGCGGCGTCCGATCTCCTCGGGGTAGTCGTAGAACCCGGCAGAGAGCGGCACGACGACGACCTCGTTAACGCTGGTGCCGCGTGCCTCGAGCGCGGCAACCCAGCGCGGATCTTCGGCCACGATCCCGGCAATGGCATCGAACTCGGCGATCAGGATGGGCAGCTGCCCCGTGCTGCCGTCGAGCACGGCGGTGCTCAGGATCTCGGCCGTGTCAAGAGACACAACGTTGTCGGTGGAGCGGCCGGTGGCCATATCGAGCAACATCACCCGGGCACGGCGGTCCGGCCGTGGGGCGTCGCCCGACTGCCACGCGAGCACGTCGCGTTTGTGCGGCTCCTGCAGGCCCACGTAGACGAAACGCGTGGTCGCGGTGAAATCATCTGCCGCGGTGACCACGTCACGGATAGCGGTGAATTCCGTGGCGTCGAGGCTGGAGAGGGGATGTGCGGGGCCGGCCGGAAGCGGCAGCAGCGTGGGGTCGTTGAGATCGGTCAGTGTCATGGTGTCTCCTGTCGAGGCGTGTGAGTGTGAGTGTGAGTGTGAGTGCGGGGGATGGATGTCAGCGCGGATGCGGTCAGCCGCCGATGGCTTCGGTGATGTTGTCGTAGGCGGCGCGGTCGGTGCGTTTGAGCGATCTGGCCCGCAGCACGCCGATGAGAGGAACGAGCACGATCAGGGCCAGAAGCGCGGCGCTGACCGGGCCGAACGACGGAGCGCCCGTGGCGTCGACGTCGCCCACGAGCATGGGGAAGTTCGCGGCGATCACGACGGCGGATCCGACGAGGCCCAGCAGGCCGAGGACCGGGGCGATCACCGTGTTCCAGAGGCGCGGGTCTGCCTTGGTGCGACGGAAGTAGACGATCACGGCGAGGCTTGTGATCGCCATCAGGATGGCGATGGCGAGCGTGGCGACGCCGGCGAACCACGTGAACACCTGCAGCACCGGGTCGAGTCCGAGCACCGCGAAGACCACGATCAGAACGGCGGCGGTCGCCGACTGCACGAGTGAGGAGATGTGCGGGGCCAGGTGCTTGTTGTGCACGATACCGAGGGCGTGGGGCAGCACCTTCGCGTTCGACATTGAGTGCTGGTAGCGAGTGATCACGTTGTGGAACGATAAGACGCAGGCGAACATGCTCGTGATGAGCAGGATGTTCATGATCAGTTCGCCGACCGGGCCGAGGTATGTGAGCGTGGTCACCAGGATCAAGGCTCCGGGATCTTCCGCCGCCTTGGCCAGAACGCCGCCGGGTCCCCATGCCATGACGAGTCCCCAGGAAGCGAGGGTGTAGAACACGCCGATTCCGATCACCGCGATGTAGGTGGCGCGCGGGATGGTCTTGGCGGGGTCCTTGGCCTCGTCGCGGAAGATGGCGGTGGCTTCGAAACCGATGAAGGCGGCGATCGCGAACATCAGGCCGATTCCGGGAGAACCGGAGAGCACGTTGTTGGGCGCGAAGGGAGCGAGGGAGAGTCCCTCTGGGCCGCCGGAGAAGATCACCGCGGCGACGAGGGCGAGCACGATCGCGACCTCGGCCACGAGAAGCACGCCGAGCACCTTCGAGCTCAGGTCGATGTGGCGGAAACCGAGCACGCCCACGAGCAGGATGGTCAGCAGCGAGTAGAGGTACCAGGGCAGGTCGGGGCCGCCGAAGCCGGTCACGGTCACGCTGAGGATGTATCCGACGTAGCCGTGTACCGACACCTGGATTGTTGTGTAGGTGAGCAGGGCGAGGAACGCGGTGGCCAGCCCGGCGGGCTTGCCGAGCCCGTACCCGACGAAGGTGAAGAAGGCACCGGGCTTGGGCACGTGCCGGGTCATGGCGGCGAGTCCCACCGCGAAGAGATAGAGCACGACGGCCGCCACGACGTACATGGCAGGGAAACCCACGCCGTCGCCCAGGAGGATGCCCAGTGGCGCTGCGCCGCCGATGACGGTGAGGGGGGCGGCTGCGGCGACGACCATCAGCACGATGGAGGTCACGCCGAGAGATCCGGTGAGGGACCTCTCGGGTGTCGAGGTGCCGGCGGGACGTTCTTTCGTATCGGTCATGAGGGCTCCAGTCGAGGCAAGGGGGAGGGGTTGCCTCATCGTGTCGGCCCCGTGTTGCGGGTCCGTCTCTCCCCGGTAAAGGCTCGACACCGCGAAATGAGAAGCGGCGGCGCGAGTGTCTCATTTGCCCAACACACACCCGAAACATGGCCGAATCCGTTCTGCAACGCGGGAGGGCTACGGTGATGCTCTTATCGTTTCGGGTGACCCGCACACCGACAGGGAGAACAGCATGACCGCACTGGCGCGCGCAATCCTTCATCCGCAGGCGGTCGAGGGGTTTTCCGCTCCCTCGCCGGTCGAAGGACTGGCTCGGCGGAGCGTGGGGTTCGCCGATGTTGTCGGGCAATCGGTCTCCGCGGTCGCCCCGGCAGCCGCCGCGACGACTATTCCGCTGCTGATCGCTGCCAGCGGCGGCTCGCCGGTGTGGGCCCTCGGCTTCGCACTCGTCCTTGCCCTGCTCGTCGCCACGACGATCAACCAATTCACCACAAGGCTCGCCGCGGCGGGGTCGCTTTATACGTTCGTGTCGCGCGGACTCGGACGAACGGCGTCGTTCATCACCGGGATCGCCCTGCTCGTGGGCTACGGGTTCATCTCGATGTTCGCACTCGGCGGAGCCGGCTATTACCTCTCAATCGTCATCGGCCGGTTCGTGCCGGGTTCGGCCGGTTCCCTGCTGCTCACCGGCTCGCTTGTCGTGGTGATGGCGGCGCTGTGCCTGCTCGTGCTGGCCCGCGGCATCCGCGTTTCTACTCGGGTGACGCTCGTGGTGGAGTGCATCTCCGTGGCGATCATCCTGCTGCTGGTGATCATCCTGCTGGCCCATCAGGACTTCACGGTGGAATGGTCGACGGTGAGCCTGCAGGGCATCTCCCCGGCCAACTTCGCGGTCGGTGCCGCGCTCGCGCTCACCGCTTTTGTGGGGTTTGAGAGCGCCTCCACCCTCGGGGTCGAGACGAGACGGCCGTACCGGGTCATTCCGCGGGCCATCGTGGGCACCGCCGTCGGCGCGGGTTTGCTCTACGTCGTCGCCTCGTTCAGCCAGCTCGTGGGCTTCGCGTCCCTCGGGGTTCCGCTCACCTCGAGCGCGTCGCCGGTCAACGACCTCGCCGCCGCCTACGGCCTGGACGGGGTCGGGCTGCTGCTCGACGTGAGCATCGCGGCATCCTTTCTGGCCTGCGCCATCGCCACTCTCACGGCCCTCGTGCGCGTGTTGTTCTCCATGGGACGGGAGGGACTGCTGCCGAGCGCCTTCGGGCGCACGCATTCCCGCCACCGAACCCCGTTCTTCGCTTCGGTCGTCGCGGTTCCTGTTCTCACGATCGTGCTTCTCCTGACGATGCTGGTCGCGGGCAGCGCCTGGCAGGCGATGGCGATCCTGATCGTGGGAGCCGCCGGCGGGTATCTCACCGCCTATGCCCTGGCGTGCATCGCGGCGCCGGTATTCCTCTGGCGCATCGGAGAACTCACGGTGTGGACGGCGGTGCGCGCGGCGCTCGCCGCCGTGATGCTGGTGCTGGTGCTGACCGTCTATCTGGTGGCAGAGGGCACGGGCGACCGATGTGCCGGCGTCTGGGTGTTCATCGGGGTGATGATGGCGGGAGCCGTTCTGTACCTGATTCGGCATGCGCGGCGTCCCTGGCGGCGCCATACCGTCGGGGCCTACGATGTGCCCATCGGGGAGGACCTCTTGGGTGGTCGGGACGGAGCCGCGGCGTGACGGCATCGCAGGCCCGCTCGGCGGCGGGCGCCACCCCCGCATCGGGTGGCCTGCATGCTCGTCAACCGAAGGCCATTCACAGTGCGTTGACCGTGCTCGAAGAGGTCGCCCGCTGCGGGGCGGGGGTGACCGCCCGGGAGATTTCCGACAACCTCGAGCTGCCCCGGGCCACCGCCTACCGGCTGCTGAACGTGCTCGTTCAGGACGAATACCTGGTACGCACACCCGACCTGAGCGGGTTCGCGCTCGGTCGCAAGGTGGTCGAGCTGGCCAACCTCGTGACCCCGCCACGGCCGCCGGAGGCCGTACGGCTGATCGTCGACGGGTTGCGGGACGGGATTCGCGGCGGCGTCCACCTCGTACGGTACGAGCACGGTGGCCTGCACGTCATCGACCCGGATCCCGATTTTCCACCGAGTGAACAGGCGCATGTCAACCGCCTCTTCGCCGGGTCGGCGATGGGGCGGCTTCTGCTCGCCGAACGTTCGCAGCCCGAATCAGCATCGGGCGCGCAGCTGTTCGCGGATATCCGGCGACAGGGATACGCGCAGCAGTTCGAGAACGTGCGGAGCGGCTACGGGTGCCTGGCCGTGCCGATCCGAGACCGTTCCGGGCTGCTCGTGGCCGGGCTCTGCCTCTCCGCGCCCCGCAGCCGCCTCGAAAACCCGACGGCCCTGATCGATCTGCTGCAGGTCGGGGCGCGCGAGTTGGCCCCGCTCCTCGCGTAATCTTCCGGACAGGTGCGAAGAGGAGCGCCGCTCCGGTGGCACATCACAATAAACTTGATCCATGCAAACGAGAACTTTAGGACGCACCGGCCGAGCAGTCTCCGTGATGGGGCTGGGCACCTGGCAGCTGGGCGGGGACTGGGGCGCCGTGTCCGATGCCGACGCCCTCGGCGTGCTGGCGGCATCCGTTGACGCGGGAGTCACCTTCTTCGACACGGCCGACGTCTACGGCGACGGGCGTAGCGAGCGTCTGATCGGGCATTTTTTGGAGCATGACGCACCGGGTGAAGAAATCACCGTGGCCACCAAGATGGGGCGCCGTCTGGATCAGGTGCCCGAGAACTACGTGCTCTCGAACTTTCGCGAGTGGACCGACCGATCACGCCGCAACCTGCGCACCGAGACCCTCGACCTCGTGCAGCTGCATTGCCCGCCGAGCGCGGTGCTGCGCTCCGACGAGGTGTACGACGCGCTTGACACCCTCGTGGCGGAGGGAGTGATCGCCAGCTACGGCGTCAGCGTGGAAACGTGCGAGCAGGCCCTCGCCGCGATCGCGCGCCCCGGCGTCGCGACGGTGCAAATCGTGTTCAACGCCTTCCGACTCAAGCCGCTTGACGCGGTCATACCGGCGGCCCGCGAGGCCGGGGTGGGCATCATCGCCCGCGTTCCCCTCGCGAGCGGTCTGCTCACCGGCAAGTACACGACCGCGACGGTGTTCGCGGAGTCGGACCACCGCAACTTCAACCGTGATGGCAGCCACTTCGATGTGGGAGAGACGTTCTCCGGGGTGGACTTCGAAGTGGGGCTGCAGGCGGCCACCGAGTTCGCGGAGCTCGCTCCCGTCGGTGTCACGGCCACGCAGGCGGCGTTGGCCTGGGTCGCTCAGATCGACGGCGTGAGCGCCGTCATTCCGGGTGCACGGTCCGTGGCGCAGGCGCAGGGCAACGCGACCGCCGGGGTGGCCGAGGAACTCAGCTTCGAGTTCAATGAGGGCGTGCAGGACATCTACGACCGCCTGCTTCGCGACGCGATCCACCCGCGCTGGTAGCAGGCACGCCGCGCGGCGCGGGGCTCAGCCGAGGTCGTCGGGGTCTTTCCCGGTGCGCTCGCCCGATTCGAGGGTGGCGATGGCGGCCAGGTCGGCGTCGTCGAGCTCGAAATCGAACACGTCGATGTTGTCGCGGATGCGCTGCGGCGTCACGGACTTCGGGATCACCACGTTGCCGAGTTGCACGTGCCAGCGGATGACGACCTGCGCCGCGGACTTGCCGTAGCGTGCGCCGATGGCTTCAAGGGTCTCGTTGCCGATGGCCCTGCCGCGGGCGAGCGGCGACCAGGCCTCCGTGAGGATACCGTGGGCCGCGTCGTACTCGCGCACGTCCGACTGCGGCAACCACGGGTGCAACTCCACCTGGTTGATCGCCGGCACGATGGAGGTCTCGGCGAGCAGTCGGTCGAGGTGGTGCGTGTGGAAGTTGGAGACCCCGATGGAGCGCGCGCGGCCGTCGGCGCGCAGCGTCTCGAGGGCTCGATAGGTGTCGATGTAGCGATCCTGGCGCGGTGCCGGCCAATGGATGAGGTACAGATCGACGTAGTCCAGGCCGAGCTTGTCCAGGCTCTCGTCGAACGCGCGCAGGGTCTCGTCATAGCCGTGCTGGTCGTTCCAGACCTTGGTGGTGACGAACACCTCGTCGCGGGGTACCGCGGCGCGGGCGAGGCCCTGGCCGACGCCCTTCTCGTTCTCGTAGAGGGTGGCGGTGTCCACATGGCGGTAGCCGGCCTCGAGTGCGGCCGCCACGGCATCCGCGGCGAGGTCGTCGGCGATCTTGTACACGCCGAGTCCGATTTGGGGGATCGAGTGTCCGTCGTTGAGCGTACGCAGCGGGGAAGAAGTCATGCGTTCCATTAAACCCTGCGAAGGTAAACCCGGCTCACGCCTAGGACATCACCTGAATGGGCTCGGTGTCGGGGATCGGGCTCGGGTCTTTTCCACGCAGGTCGGGGTGCCAGCGCCGACCGAGCGCCGGGATGATGCAGCCCAGCCCGGCAAATCCGGCAGCGAGAAAAATCGCGGACGCGGCGCCGGAGTGATCGATGGCGAAGCCGGCCAGGGCGGACCCCATCGCGGCCCCGATGAGCTGGCCGGTGCCGATCCAGCCGTAGGCCTCTGCGGTGTCGCTGAACTTCACGCTCGCCGAGACGATGCCGAACAGCACAGCAAACGCCGGAGCGATACCGATGCCGGCGAAGAACAGGGTAACGGCGAGCCAGGCGAAGTTCAGCCAGATACCGGCGAGTGCCATGCCCACGGCGACGATGAGCATGCGACTCGCGAGCGCCCAGGGGCCGATCGGCGCGTGACCGAGGGCGAGTCCACCCACGAGCGAGCCGAGGGCGAAGATACACAGGATCCACCCCGAGTTGGCGCTGCCGTGGCCGAACGCGGCCACGATCCCGGCCTCGAGGGCGGCACAGGCCGCCACGAGCATGAACCCGACGACCGTGCTGAGCAGAACGGCCGGGCGTTTGAGCACAACCCCGAGCTTGCGTCGGCTGCGGGGAATGCGTACGCGGCCCACCTCGGGCAGCACCAGAAACCAGATGCCGCCGCCAATGAGAAACACGGCCGCGAGCAGGATGCCGGCGACGGTGCTGACCTGGATGGCCACGAACGTGGCGATCACCGGTCCCAGTACCCAGATGATCTCCTGGGCGGAGGCGTCGAGGGAGAAGAGCGGCGTCAGCTGGCGGGAGTTCACGATCTTGGGGTAGATCGTGCGCACGGCCGGCTGGATGGGCGGGGTCGCGAGTCCGGCGATCAAGCCGATGATCATCAGAGCCGGGATCGAGAGCGGCAGGAGAGCCATGGAGATGATGGAGACGGCGCAAATCACAAGCGTGACGACGATGACCGGGCGGATGCCCCAACGGCCCATCAGACGGCTCGTGAGCGGGCCGGCGACGGCCTGGCCGATGCTCATGGCGCCGAGCACCAATCCGGCCGCGGCGTAGGAATCGAAGATCTGCTCGATGTGGATCAGGAAGGCGAGTGAGAGCATCCCGAAGGGGAATCGAGCCGTCAACTGGGCGCCGATCAAACGTGCCACGCCCGGCGTTTTCAGAAGACTCACGTAACTGCTCACCGTGTAAGTCTAAGTGTCGGCCCCCGCCGGCGGGGGCGGAGTGCCCCTCCGGCTCGCTCGTGCCCCTTCGGGGTACGGTGTGAACGTGACGACACTCATCTCGCCCCTCGAGCTGGCCCACGAACTCGACGCTGGCCGTGACCTTCGCGTGCTTGATGTGCGCTGGAAGCTGGGCGCCCCTTCCGGGCTTGTCGACTACCGCTCCGGCCATATTCCCGGAGCCGTATACGTCGATCTCGAGCGGCAGCTGGCCGGGCATGGTCTGCCGACAGACGGACGACATCCGTTGCCGTCTCGCGATGCCCTGCAGGCTGCGGCCCGCTCGTGGGGCATCAATCCCGGCGACACGGTCGTGGTCTACGACGATCTCGGAAACCAGTCGGCGGCTCGGGCCTGGTGGCTTCTGTCACACGCGGGTATCGAGAACGTTTTACTCCTCGACGGTGCCCTGGCTGCCTGGCGCGCGGCCGGACTGCCGCTCGAAACGGGCGACGCGCAACCCGAACCGGGAACCGTGCTGCTCAGTTACGGAAGCCTGCCCACGCTGGACGCGGATTCGGCCGCGGAACTCGCCCGTCACGGGGTGCTGCTCGACGCCCGTGCCGCCCCACGCTTTCGAGGCGAGGTCGAGCCGATAGACCCGCGTGCCGGTCACATTCCGGGGGCGATCAGCGCCCCCGGCAGCGACCTGCTCGATGCCGAGGGCTGTTTTCTGCCGGTGGAGCGCCTGCGCGCTCATTTTCTCGCGCTCGGCGCGCGGGATGCCGTGGGTGTCTACTGCGGCTCGGGCGTCACGGCCGCGCACACCGCGGCGGCTCTCACCATTGCGGGATTCCGGCCGGCGCTGTACCCGGGCTCGTGGTCGCAGTGGTCGAACCTGCCCGGTCGCCCGGTCGCCACCGGAGACTGAAGCGCCTCCGGAGACTGATGCGCCTCCGGAGACTGATGCGCCTCTGGAAACTACAGGTCGTAGCGGTGCCGCACGTGGTGCCGGTCGGCGCTGGCCTGCCAGAACTCCACCTCGGTGGGGCGGAGGGCGTAGAGCTGCCAGGCCGGATTTGCCGAGCCATCGGTGGCCGGGCGGGCGTCCCAGTCCGCGGCCGAAGCCTCGGCCGACAGCTCGCGAACGACGCCGCATACCCGTACCTGCCGACCCAGGGCCGACCAGTAGAAGTTCATCGCGGCGTGCGGGTTGGCGCTGAGCTCCCGGCCTTTGCGGGAGAGCCGTGAGGAGGCGAAGTGCCAGTCGGCGCCGTCGATGTCCTTCAGGATCAACATTCGGGATGACACCTCCCCGGTGGCCGTGCCGGTGGCCAGGCTGAACGCGTGCGGCTGCGGCACGCCGGCGGCCAGCGCACCGTCTAGCCATTCGCGAAACAGCACGGTGGGGTCGGCGTCGGCGGTGGCCGGATCGAACCGGGGGAGCCCGTCGCCGAAGTCGGGAAGCGCACGCAACATCTGACGGAAGGATTCGCTCATCACCACACCCTAGGGCAGCCGGCTGCGAGAGGAGCTCGTGGTGGCCAGCCCCAGAGTCGAAGTAAGGCATGCCATACTTAGGTAATGCTTACCTTACTTGAGGGCGCGACAGCGACAGTGACAGCGACAGTGACAGCGGACGAAAAGATGCCGACCGATCGGCCTGCGTATCGCCCCTACGTCGCGCAGGTCGCGAGCGTTCGCATCCTCACGGAGCACTCCACCCGGGTGACGTTCACGGGGGCGGATTTCACAACCTTCGGGACTTCGGGCCTGGACCAACGGATCAAGATCGTCTTCCCGCTGCCCGGGATCGGCGTGAGCGATTTCGGCGCGAACGACAGAGCCACCATCGACGAGGGCACCTGGTACGCGCGCTGGCGCGCCCTGCCCGATGACGTTCGCAACCCCTTCCGCACGTACACGATTCGCGCCGTTCGACCCGGCGACCGCGAGGTTGATGTGGACTTCGTGAGGCACGTCTCCGCCCCTCAGCATGGCCCGACAGGCCAGGGCGGACCAGCGGGCCCCGCCGCGCGCTGGCTGGGCAACGCCACGCCCGGCGACGAACTGGTGATCATCGGCCCCGATGCGCGCAGTATCCACGCCGCCACCGGACTCGACTGGCACCCCGGCTGCGCCACCGTGCTGCTCCTGGCCGGTGACGAAACGGCGGCCCCAGCCATCTGCAGCATCCTTGAAAGCCTGCCCGCGCACAGCCGTGCCCGCGCCTTCATCGAGGTGGCGGCGCTCTCGGACACCGCCCGCCCGGTCATTCCGGCGGGGTGTGAGGTCACGTGGCTCGCCCGCGGCTCCGCGCCGCACGGCACCCTTCTTGACACGGCCGTGCGCGGGTGGGTCGCCGACAATCGGCAGGCGCTCACGGCGTCGCCGAGCGCGCAACCGCTGCACGACATCGACGTGGATCACGACCTGCTGTGGGATTCGCCCGCGCCCGTCACGGACGGAAACTTCTACGCCTGGCTCGCCGGCGAATCCGCTGCCATCACGCGGCTCCGCCGCTTCCTCGTGACGGAGACCTGGATCGACCGCCGCTGCGTCGCCTTCATGGGCTACTGGCGCCGCGGGCGGGCCGAAGCCCCGTGACGACCGCCGCGACCATTCCCCGGCGAATCACCCGGGTGCCGGGCGGGTCGCCCGCAATCGCCCGACGCCGCACACTGCTGCTCGGATTTCTCGCCACCGTGCTCCTGCTGGCCGTCGCCATGGCGGCCTCGCTCGCCATCGGCTCCCGCGACATCGCCCTGGCAACCGTGATCGACGCCGTGTTGCGCCCCGACGGAAACCTCGCGGACCACGTTGTGGTGCGTGACCTGCGCATTCCGCGCACAGTCGTGGGCCTCCTCGCCGGCCTCGCCCTGGGCCTCGCCGGCGCCCTGATGCAGGGTGTCACCCGCAACCCGCTCGCCGATCCCGGTCTGCTCGGCGTCAATGCCGGTGCCTCCCTGTTCGTGGTGGCCGGTATCGCCTGGTTCGGTGTGACGTCCGCCCTCGGCTACGTCTGGTTCGCTTTCGCGGGGGCTGCCGTCGCCGCTGCCGCGGTGTACCTCATCGGTTCCCTCGGCCGTGATGGCGCCACCCCGGTGAAACTCGCTCTCGCAGGCACGGCCCTCACCGCCGCACTGACCTCACTCATCACCATTGTGCTGCTGAGCGACGGCGATGCCTTCGATCGGTACCGCTTCTGGGCGGCCGGATCCCTCGCGGCCCGCGGCCTCGACGCGAGCCTCCCGTTGATTCCGTTCATCGCGGTGGGCGTGGCTCTCGCCGTTACCGCGGCCCGCATGCTCAATGCCCTCGCGCTCGGTGACGACCTCGCCCGCGGTCTCGGCCAGAATCTCGTGACCGCCCGCATCGTGTGCGCCGTCGCCATCGTGCTGCTCTGCGGGTCGGCCACCGCGATGGCCGGCCCCATCGTGTTCGTCGGCCTCGCGGTGCCGCACCTCGCGCGCTGGTTCACCGGCCCGGACTATCGCCTCATCCTGCTGTTCTCGGCCCTGCTCGGACCTGCCCTTCTGCTGGCAGCGGATGTGCTGGGCCGCGTGATCGCCCGCCCCGGCGAGATCGAGGCGGGACTCGTGGTCGCGTTCCTCGGTGCCCCCGTGCTGATCGCGCTTGTGCGTCGCGCGAAGCCGGTCGCACTGTGAGCCGCCTCGTCGCCGGGCCACGGGCATCGGCTCTCGTGGGCACGCCGCACGGAACCACCGTGTCGGCCGGGCACGCTCTCGCCGCGGGGCGCACGGGGCGTCGCCGGCGCGAGCGTCGCGTCGCGGCTGTTCTCCTGCTCGCCCTCCTCGTGGTGGCGGCGTTGAGCCTCGCAGTCGGCGCCTATTCGCTGAGTGTTCCCGACCTGCTGCGCACGCTCGCCGGGCAGGGCTCGCGCAGCGAGAACTTCATCGTCTTCACCCTGCGCCTGCCGCGCTTCGTGCTGGCCGTGCTCGTGGGAATCGCCTTCGCCCTGGCCGGCGCGGTGTTCCAGGGCGTGCTCCGCAACCCGCTGGCCAGCCCGGACATCATCGGGGTCACCGGCGGCGCCAGCGCGGCGGCCGTGTTCGGCATGCTCATTCTCGGTTTCGGCAGCCTGGCCACGTCGCTCGCGGCTTTCGGCGGTGCGGTCGTGGTGGCCGCGGCCATCTACCTGCTCGCCTGGCGAGGCGGGGTGGTGGGCCATCGCTTCGTGCTGATCGGGGTGGGCGTGGCGTTCATGGTGCAGGGGCTGTTGGCCTACCTGCTCTCCCGGGCGGAGCTGCGCGTGGCGCAGGACGCCCTCGTGTGGCTCGTCGGAAGTGTGAGCGGTGCGCGCTGGGTCGACATTCTGGTGGTGGCCGCCCTCCTGACCACGCTGGTGTCGGCGCTGTGGGCGATGTCCGGTCGGTTGCGTGCTCTGCAACTCGGCGACGACACGGCCAGAAGCCTCGGCCTCAGTGTCGAACGGTCCCGCCTTGCGCTGCTCACGGTGGCCGTCGCCCTCGCCGCCGTCGCCACGGCAGCGGTCGGGCCGCTGGCGTTCGTGGCGTTCGTGGCGTCGCCGATCGCCCGTCGCGTGGTGGCAACCGGGGGGCTCGCGCTCCTTCCGACCGCGCTCGTGGGCGCGCTCATCACCACGGCCGCAGACTGTGCCGCGCAGCATCTTCTTCCCGGCGGGCTGCAACTGCCCGCCGGAATCATCACCGGCGCCATCGGTGCCCCGTACCTGCTCTGGCTGCTCGCCACCGCCAACACCTCCGGAAAGACCTCCTGATGACACGCCCCACCTCGTCTGCGCCCCGCCAGCCCGTCCCGTCAGGCACGCCCGCCCGTGCCGGCTCCACTGGCCATTCCGGCCGTGTGGCCACCCACGAGTTTCGGGCCGAGTCCCTGACCCTGGGCTACGACGGCACCACCATCGTCGACCGACTCTCCCTCGATGTGGTCGCCGGTGCGATCACGGTGATCGTGGGGGCGAACGCCTCGGGAAAATCCACCCTGCTGCGCGGAATGGCCCGGCTGCTCAAACCGCAGTCCGGCCTCGTGATTCTCGACGGACGCGACATCGCGACTCGGCCGAGCAAGGCGGTGGCCACCGTGGTGGGCTTGCTGCCGCAGCATCCGGTTGCCCCCGACGGCATCACGGTGGCCGATCTCGTCGGCCGCGGCCGGTATCCGCACCACGGCTGGTTGCGCACCTGGACCAGCTCCGACGACGAGGTCGTCGCCGGAGCGCTGGCCGCCACCGACACTCTCGAGCTCGCTGTCCGCACGCTTGACGACCTCTCCGGCGGCCAGCGCCAGCGGGTGTGGATCGCGATGGCTCTGGCCCAGAACGCCGACATCCTGCTGCTCGACGAACCCACGACCTTTCTGGACGTGGCGCACCAGATCGACGTGCTCGACCTGCTCTTCGAGCTCAACCGCACCCGCGGCACCACCATCGTGATCGTGCTGCACGACCTCAATCTGGCCGCCCGCTACGCCGACCACCTCGTGGTCATGAAGGGCGGCAGCATCCGCGCCAACGGCACGCCGGGCGACACCCTCACGAGCGACCTCGTGCAGGATGCCTTCGGCCTCGCGGCCACAATCATGCCCGATCCGCTCTGCGGCTCACCCATGGTCGTGCCGCGGGGACGCTTTCACGGCACCGCCGCATCCGTTCTCTAAACCCCACCCCGTCATCAATCCCGACCGGAGACCTCATGTCACGCCGAACCACGCTCACCCTCTCAGCCGCTGCCACCGTGCTGGCGCTCGCGCTCAGCGGCTGCGCGGCCTCCGCACCCGACGAGGCAGCGGATATCGCCGCCTCCGGCAGCTTCCCCGTCACCATGGGGCACGCCTTCGGTGAAACCACGATCGAGGCGGAGCCCGAGCGCGTGGTCACCTGGGGCTGGGGAAGCGCCGACGACGCGATCGCCCTCGGCGTCGTACCGGTGGCCATGCCGTTCCAGGCCTATGCCGGAGACGAGGACGGCGTGCTGCCGTGGATCTCGGAGGCACTCGACACGATGGGCGCAGACATGCCCACGATTTTGCCCGACTCGGAGGAACCACCGTATGAAGACATTGCGGCGGCGGCTCCCGATGTGATTCTCGCCGGCTACTCCGGCATCACGGAGCAACAGTACGACCTGCTCAGCGAGATCGCCCCCGTCGTGGCGTACCCCGGCGAGGCGTGGGCCACCGACTGGCGCGAGCTGATCGAGATCACCGGCACCGCCCTGGGCAGGTCGGTGGCGGCCGCGACGCTGCTCGGCGACATCGACGGTGAACTTGCCGCGCAGGCCGCCGCGCACCCGGAATTCGCCGGGACGAGCATCGCTCTCTCGAGTGACAGCAGCGGAACGTTCTACGTGTATAAGAAGGAAGACCCGCGGGTCGCGTTCACCCTCGACCTCGGGTTCGTGAGTGCCCCGAGCGTCGACGCCCTCGCCACCGAGGAATCCAGCTTCTACTTCACGTTGAGTCACGAAGAACTCGACAAGCTCACCAGCGACCTGCTGGTGAATTTCGGCACCACCCAACAGGAATCGGACGCGTTCCTGGCCGCCGGGTATGCGCAGGCCATGCCGCAGGTGCAGTCCGGCCGGGTGGCTTCCCCGGTGGGCGCCGCGTTCATCTCGTCGGTGTCACCGCCCACGGGGCTCTCTCTCACCTGGGGGATCGACGACTACGTGGCCCTGCTTTCAGCGGCGCTGACGACCTGATCGCTACGGTTCGATCCGGCGCACCGTGCGCGCCCGTCGGTGGGGAATGACAAAGAGTGGCAAAATAAAGTGGCACCGTCGCCGGGGTGAATACCTGCAGATCGTTGCTTCTGTTCGCGGATCAGATTCGTTTCTTCGGTGCTAAACGCTCGAAGTTGCGCAATAATCCGATCATGACGCTCGTATTGTGAGTTCAAACCTGCTTCCCACGCAACAAATCGTCGTATGAGGGTGTTATAGGCTCAATGCTGTCGCATTTCGTAAACGGCTTCAATGACGAACCCATCTCCAGATCACAACGAAGGAATCTTTATGCGCGCCAGATACCTCATCCCGGCCTTTGCGGCCGTGGCCGCCCTCATGCTCACCGGATGCGTGGACAACTCGACGACAACGCCGGGTTCCACCGAATCCGCTGCCCCCATCGCCGCTGATCCCGCCGCCATTGCGCTGCTGCCCGCCACCATCAAGGACTCCGGCACGCTCGTGATCGGTACCGACGCGGCATACCCGCCCAACGAGTTCAAGGACAACGCGGGAGCGCCCATCGGTTGGGGAATCGAGCTGGCCAACGGCATCGCCGCGAAGCTCGGCCTCACGCCCAAGTACCAGATCGCCTCGTTCGACAACATCATTCCGAGCATCACCGGCGGCACCGTCGACATCGGCGAATCATCGTTCACCGACAACCTCGAGCGCGAGAAGCAGGTTGACTTCGTCAACTACTTCAACGCCGGAATCCTCTGGGCAGCGCCGGCGGGCAGCACCATCGACCCGAACGACGCGTGTGGTCTCACGGTCGCCGTGCAGTCGAACACGGTTGAAGACACGGACGAACTCCCCGCCAAGAACGCGGCCTGCCTGGCCGCGGGCAAGCCTGCGATCGACGTACTGCCCTACGGGTCCCAGGACGAAGCAACCAACGCCGTCGTGCTGGGCAAGGCCGACGCTCTGAGCGCCGACTCGCCCGTGACCCTGTACGCGATCTCCAAGACCGAGGGCAAGCTTGAGGCCGCCGGCGAGAGCTTTGACGTGGCGCCGTACGGTATCACCGTCAACAAGGGTTCTGAACTGACCAAGGCCGTGCAGGCTGCTCTGCAGTCGATGGTCGACGACGGGTCCTACGGCAAGATCCTCGACACGTGGGGCGTCACCGATGGTGGCATCGCCACGATCACCATCAACGCCGCCGCAAACGGTTAACGCATGTCGGACACAGTCGTGAACCGTTCGGCGGGGTCGGCCCCGCCGAACGGCGGCGGAGACGTTGCCGGCATCAAGGCGATTCGCCTGCGCCACCCGTGGCGCAACGTCTTCGCCACCGTGTTGCTGCTGATCATCGCCCTGTTCGTGCTCGACGCCGCTCAGCGCCCGGCCTACGACTGGCCCTCGGTGGCCAAATACCTCTTCGACCAGAGAATCTCCCAGGCCGCCTTCGTCACCCTGCAACTGACGGTGTACTCGATGGTCATCGCCATCATCCTGGGCGTCGTGCTCGCCGTCATGCGTCTGTCACCGAATCCGGTGGTCAACAGCATCGCCTGGGTGTATCTCTGGATCTTCCGTGGCACCCCGATCTACGTGCAGCTCGTGTTCTGGGGCCTGATCGGCACCAT
>NZ_JPRS01000043.1 GCF_000738085.1 Cryobacterium sp. MLB-32 | reverse complement strand
GACGATGTAGTCGAATTCTTCAGTGTTGGTACTCATACGAGCGCTCCTTTTGACCGCAGATCCTTGCGCAGGATCTTGCCTGACGCCGACTTCGGGATGAAGTCGATCATTTCCACCTGTCGAACCTTCTTGTGCGGGGCCACCCGATCGGCGACCCAGATCATGATGTCTTCCCCGGTGAGCGTGGCCTCCGGCTGCAGTCGCAGGAACGCTTTCGGCACCTCTTCACCATCGGCATCGATCACACCGATGACCGCGGCGTCGGCGATTTGGGGATGCCCCAGCAACAACGACTCCAGCTCAGCGGGCGCGACCTGATAGCCCTTGTATTTGATGAGCTCTTTGAGTCGGTCAACGACAGTCACATACCCCTCGGCGCTCACCGTCGCGATGTCGCCGGTGTGCAGAAAACCGTCGGCGTCGATAGTCGCCCGGGTTGCGTCCTCGTTTCCGAGGTAGCCCACCATGATGTTGGGGCCACGGCACAGCAATTCTCCGGGTTCACTCACCCCCACGGCCGGGATCTCGATGTCGTCTCCCGTGAGCGGGTCAACGAGACGGCACTGAACGTTGGGCACCGTGAGACCGACCGAGTTGAGCGGAATATCGGTTCGACCTCGCGGTGAGGCATGCGACACCGGGCTCATCTCGGTCATTCCATAGCCCTGGAGAACCTCGCAGTTCAGTCGCTCGGCAACAGCGCCGCCGACGACGCCGTCCAGGGGCGCGGCCCCCGAGAACACGGTGCGCAGGCTCGACAGGTCAAATTCGCTCACCAGCGGATGCTTCGCCAGTGCCACCGCGATCGGAGGAGCGATGAAGACGTAGGTGATGCGCTCGGACTGGATGAGACTGAGGAAATCAGTCAGATCGAATCGTGCCATGGTCACGAGGGTGCTTCGTTGGGCCAGGGAGATGTTGAGCAACACCGTCATGCCATAGATGTGGAAGAACGGCAACACAGCCAGAACGCGATCATCGGCGCTCACGCCGATGATCGGTGCCGACTGCTCAACGTTGGCCACGAGATTGCGGTGGGTGAGCATGACGCCCTTGGCCTTGCCCGTCGTGCCCGAACTGTAGGGCAGCACGGCCAGGTGCGTTGCCGGATCGAAATGTACCTCGGGTGCGGGATGCGCCTCCCCGATCAGGTCGGCGAGACTCGTGCTCCCGCTGACCTCACCGATGCTGATGATGTTGTCCGCTTCCACACCGGCGAGATCGCCGGCCTCCGCAGAGACGGAGAACAGCACATCCGCGGCGATGATGGCTACCGCTGTGGAGTCAGCCAACTGCGTTGCCATCTCACCGGCCGTTGACAGTGCGTTGACCGTCGTCGCCGTGGCACCAGCTCGCAGAATGCCATGGAACGCCACGGCGAAAGCGGGTCGGTTGGGGGAGTGCAGCGCCACGACGCTACCCACACCGATGCCACGAGCGGCGAGTGCCCCCGCAACTGCTTCGATCTGGCGCACGAGCTCGCCGTAGTTGGTGGTCTCACCGGTCGCCCCGTCGACGAGGGCAATGCGGTTGGCGGATGCGACGTCGAGAGAACCGAAGAGATGGTCAAAGACGCTGAGAGTGGGAATTTCGACGTCGGGAAAGGGACTGGTGAACACGAAGGCTCGCCTTCTGACTGGGGATGAGTGTGGGGGGAGCGTGCGGGATGACCGGACGGTCAGGCCCGGAATGCCGCCAGGAAGATGGCGGGCATCTTCAGCCATGACGGCTTGGCCGCGAAACCGGCGAGACGACGTCCGGTCGTCGCGGCAGAACGCGCCTGCACGAACCATGGCGGCTTCGGGAACAGAGTGAATTCACCGTGTGCGAACGAGCGCGGAAACGGCCGGAACGGACCACGAACGATCGTGCGCTCCGGCCGATCGATCAGTAGGGCGTTGTGCACGGTTCCAATGCCACTCTGCACGTTGTCGATGGTGGCACCGGGGAAGGCACCCCACGACGCGGTTGCGGTGAGGAATCCGAGGCCGGTCCACGCATTGATGGCGATCGTGCCGTAGCGCAGGCGTGCAATCGACTCGAGGAACCCGGCTCCGAGCTGACGGATGACCTTGGGCTCCGCAATGAGATTGGCACCGAGGGTGCCGACGAACTCGTCATTGGCGAGCGTGACGGCGGCGTCGAGGAAGGCCTGCCCCGTGCCCGGCACTTCGACGACACCCAGCACCGGGGAGAAATATTCCGTGGTGAGCACATTCGATGCGTCGTCCGCGGCTGTGACATCGATCAGCAGGCGGCAGCCGTCGTGACCCATACGCTCGCCGTTCGGGTAGGCGGTCGAGGCGGCATCCATTCGCCCGTCGCTGCCGGGATACCAGGCTGGGCGTTGAGGGGCCGCGGCCAGTGCCCGTCGGAGTTCGGCGAGGAACGCCTTCTTCTGGGGCCAGCTGCTGCTGACGACAACCACTTGGCCGGCAATGCAGTTGTATCCGCCGTTGTGCAGGCGCTGAGTAACGACGTGCTCGGCCTGATAACGGAGGTCATTCTGGGTCCATGCGCTCGGAAGCACAATGATGGGCGACACTCCGCCGAGTTCGCTGGTGATCGGCTTGGCTAGTAACGGGGTGCCTGCGGCTTTGCGGCCGGCGGCATCCGCGCCCGTTCCCCAGACAATGGCATCGTGAGTTGCCGCACTCCCGGTGATGTGCACGTGAGCGATGCCCTCGTGCTGCGTGAGATACGCGCCGACGTCGCCGGCGCCCTGCACGATACGGAGCACTCCGAATGTGATCAGGGGGGCGAGAGCCTTGTCGAAAACGGATTTCATTCCAGCCATGACCGGGTTGAGCTTGAGCAGCACAGACCGGTTGTTGGCGACGATTTCGTACAGCACGTCGAGGGGCGGAATCGATGTGATGTTGCCGGCGCCGAGCACGAGTCCTACCCCGCCCGATGCTGTCGGTGTGAGCTCACCGAGGCCAGCGCTGGCCCGTACCTCCTCGGGAGAGCGGCCAGGAGCCATCCAGATCTCAGCGCTGAATCCGTGCAGCAGCAACCACTCGTACCCGGTGGTCGGAAGCACCGGCACGGTGACACGACCGCCGGGCGCCGTTCCGAAGCGGCTGCCGGCCAGGGGGCTCTTCCCCGCTGCGAGGGCTGCGATGGACTGAGCGAGGTGCCGGCGCCTGACAGGCCGGCATACGGGCCGGAGATCCACTCCTCCCCGACGAGCTGGGACGACGGGTCGAGCCCCTTGATCGCAGCGGCGGTCTCCGCCCATTCCTGAGCGGCCGCCGTCATGGCGGTGTGCACAGCTGCCAGTAATCCGGCTCGTTCGGACAAGGGGGTGCTGGCCCAGCGCGTGGCACCAGAGGCCAGCTCGATGATGGTGGCGTCGAGTTGATCGCGCTGCTGCCGGTCGAGGGCCGGAATGGCCTGTGCCCTCGACATCGGATCGGTGGTGGTCATCAATCTCCTTTGATTGTTACCTGACGGCGACTCGGATTCCGGGTTGCGGTGTGAGCCTAGTCTCGACCCCACCGTCGGCGATAGCGATGGGCCGCCGCCGCGATTTCCTCCCTGTGCATTGTGCGGCCGCACAACCACGCGGAAGAATCACCGGATTACACTGAGCGAATGGAACGCAATGAAGCGCCGCAGAGTATGCCGACCCCGGATGTCATGGTGGAGGGTGCTCGCGAGCTCTTCTCGGGCATGATCGACTCGGTCGGCGAGTTGTCGGACAGCGTCGTTGCCCAGATCATCAACGGCGAGCACGACTACGCCGAGAGCATGCTCGGCGCCGGTGTGCTCGAAGGTATCGTGCATGACAACCTTGAGGCGATCCTGCAGTGCCTGCTCGGCATCAACGACTCGCTCGCCGCACCCCGCCATGCCGGCCGGGTGAAAGCCGAGCACGGCATCCCCATGGCGAGCCTCCTGCACGCATACCGGCTTGCCGGTCTGCGCCTGTGGGACGCGTTGATGGCGAAGGCGACGACGCCCGAACGCGCAACGGCGCTGCTCGCCGCGTCATCCGGCGTATGGGGCATTATCGACCGCTACTCGAACGCGGCCGCGGAGACGTACCGCGAGGTGGTCGACGAACGGGAACGCAAAGACCAGCAGAGTAAAAACGTCATGCTGCTCGCGATTCTGGAAGGCGAGTTCTCGGGGGATGCCGGTCGAGCGGTTCGTGCTCTTGGACTTCCCAACGAGGCGACCTTCGTCGTTCTTGCCGTTGAGTTGCGGCACTCAGATGATGACCCCATTCCCGCCATAACCGACCGGCTGCGGGGAATGGGGGTCAGTTCTGCCTGGGCTCCATGGAAGGGGGAGTACATGGGCCTGCTCGGGAGTGGGGCCAGTGCGCACCCTTCCGCTGCCGCGCACGCACTGGCCGGAACCGTCAGTTCACGAATCGGGGTGAGCCTGCCGATACAAGCCCTGGAGCGCGCGCCTATCGCGGTGCGACAAGCGCTTCTGGCCATGCGTTGCATTGCCCCCGCAGCGGTGGGGGTGCACCTCTACGGCGCGGCCCCGATCGACACCATGCTCGTGGCTCAACCCGCGTATGCGGCCGAACTCCGCGACGGCGTTCTCGGCGGGCTGGCTGACCTTGATCCAGATGATGCCCGCTTACTGCTGGACACGCTTGAATGCTGGTTCACCACCGACGGTTCGACCGCTGAATGCGGCAAACAGCTTCATTGCCACCGCAATACGGTGCTTCACCGACTGGGGCGGATAACAGAGATGACCGGGCGTTCCGTAGCCAAACCCGTGCAGGCGGCCGAACTTTTCACCGCACTTCGAGCGGTGCGACTGTCCGGTTTGTGGGCCACCCCCGTGCGGGCGCCCTTGCGGGCAGCTCGCCGGAGCGCGTGAGGGCACACTGACGCCTGATGGTGTTGTCACTCGCGGGGTGCTAGAGCCACAACCCACCAGGGGAGTGCTCAACGGCTCGGCCGTGAGTCTATGTCCTGAGTCCGCGAACGTCGTGGCCAGGCGTACCCGACCGCCCACAGCTCGAGCTGGATTCAGGCGAGATGAACCTGGTGAGACTATTGGCCAGGGTGGGGCTGCCGCGGAGCGCGAGAGCGGCCGCGTAATGCGGCCGTGGTGTGAGGTCAAGAATGCGTACCTGGTCCAGCCCGGGTCCGTTGGCCCGCCCCGGCGTGTCTGGCGGGGCGGGGGTGACAGGCACTGAAAATCCCCGCATCCCCGCCAGGCCCTCGCCGGTCAGTTTCACCACGCTCTCCTTGCACACCCAAATGCGAATAAGAGCAGCCTCCAAAGAACACGACGGTAACGACGCCAGGGCTGTGAATTCACCGTCCGTGAGCGCGGCTCGAAGCTCCTCAAGATCAACCGGGCGGCACCGTTCCACGTCGAGGCCGATGGCCCCGGCGCGACTCCACGCCACGCCGACGAGGTCTCCGGAGTGGGTCACGGAGCAATGCCAACCGTCAACGAGGGGCTGCGGTTTGCCGTGGAGTCTGCCGCATGCCCGGCACGTCCGGTCCACTACCGCTTCCCGGGGGTCTGTGCCCCAGAGTTCACCAAGAACCAGATGCAGCAGCCCGGCCGCGGCAACGAAGAGGGCTTGATCATGTGGCGCATGAATGTGTCTGATGCGGGCGGATTCCGTTGGATCGAGAAACCCTACGACGCCGGCGGCGAACGACGAGGCTTCGGCCCAGACCACCCCCACTGTGGCTTGGATAGACGCAGTCTTTCTTACAGCCGGGACGTTTCGCCGCCGGTGATGCCGCTGACGGTGCTCCTCACGGTCGACAGCGTTGTTGTGAGGGCCCGCGCCAGGTCCGGTAGACCCGCCCCGCGAACAACGGAGTAGTGATCGTACGGAAGCTCGATAGTGCTGGGCATGGTTGCGGCGAACGCGTTCGCACCGTCAAGGAATGAATAATCATCTCCCTGGGCCTTGATGATCGTGATGGGGGCCGCGATCGTGCGCGTGTGCAACTCGTCGAAGGTGTACTCGAAGCTGTACGTCGTGGTCACGATATCCACGATCTGGCCGACAAGTTCAGCCGTCAAGTGCTCGAATCGGCTTGTCAGAAATCCCACGAAGCCGTCCTTGTCGGTGACGTCTTCCAGGAGCTCCCCATCCCAGGGCGACGTTGCCGTCCCCGTGAAGACCGTGAGCAGGATTCGCAGAAACCGCTCGTCGCGGAAGTAGGCCTCTGCCCCTTCTGCCCTCTCCGGCACGTCCGGCCCGTCGGCCCTCGCCAGGGGCGATCCCGGAGCGACCATGATCAACTGATCGACGGTGTGTCCGAGCTGTTCGAGTTGGTAAGCGGCCTCGAAGGCCACGCGCGCGCCGAAGGAGTATCCGAGGCAGGTTATCGAACCGGTTGAGTGCGCCTGCACGATGAGATCAACGTCCGCCGCGGCCATCTGCTGAACCGTGTCAAACGGCTGCTCTCCCCGGTTGATGCCTTGCGCCTGCACGCCCACGAAAGAGTGTGTGTCTCCGCCTGCCGCTGCCCCCAGGCTCCTCAGGCTCATCGGGTATCCACCGAGTCCGGGCCAACACAGAACGGGACGGCCCTGCTGGACCTCGTTGAGCGGCACGAGTCGGCTCATCGGAACCGATGCGCCCGATTCAACCTCGAGCGCCAACGCCTCGATGGTGGAGGCGGTGAACAACGCCTGGAGCGGGAGTCGCAGGTCGAACCTGGCATTGAGCTGGTGGATGAGGCTGACACCCTTCAAGGAATTCCCACCGACGTGGAAGAAGGAGTCCTTGACGGACAGCTCGACGTCCTTTGGCAGAAGTCGCGCCCAGATCTGGGCGATCGCGTTCTCGGTGCCTGTTCTCGGCACAATCAGTTCACGTTCCGCTTCCTCCGCTTCGGCCGCTGCTCTCAGGCCATTGAGATCGAATTTCCCGTTGGCGGTTTTAGCGAACTTGTCGACCACCGTCACCCGGGTGGGCACCATGTACTCAGGCAGAAGCTCGCGCAGGTCATCTCGGAGGATCTCCGCTGGTCCACGCATGTGGACGATATCCTCGTCCATGCCGCGGCTGATCTGTTGTTCCGCGCTGATCCCTCCGCCGATGGCGAAGTAGGACGTGACGTCAGCGCCACGAGACCCAGGAGATCCGACTATCCCCTGCAATCGGACTGCGGACGCGAGGTCGTGGCCGGTCAGGGAGCTGTACCCGGAAGACATCAGCCCGACGCCCACCCGGTTCCGCTGCAGCCGGTGCAACATCCGTCCGTGCTCGACAAAACCACTCCAGCTGCTTTGCTTCGGCATCAGCAGTGCAATGCCGAATGTCGATCGATCGTACACAGCCTGATTGATGGCAATGACGTCTTTCCTGCGCACAACGTGGCTGCCGAACGACTCGAGAATCCCGTCCGTGAATCGGAACATGCCCGGACGCAGTCCATCGGTGGTTTCCTGGTGGATCTGAACCAGAATTGTAGCGTCCTGCCCTGCCACATATCCGATGCCACCAGCTACGAGGTCCACGCACGCCGAGCGAATGTATCCGTCCTGTGACAGAACGTCGATAAGTGGCAGGGGGGCGTCGGA